>NZ_JBHTTU010000018.1:110791-118448 GCF_042794375.1 Kitasatospora sp. NPDC056531
GTTGCAGGGGGGGGGAACAAGAAAAAAAAGAAAAAATTTTGGGGTGGGGGGGAAGGAAAGGGGGGGTGGGGGGGGGGGGCCCCCCCCCACCCCCCCCCCCCCCGGCCGTTTCCGCTGCCGTCAGCCTCAGCGCCGCCCGGAGCGCCGGTCGCCCGAGCCGCCGTCGCCGCCACCGGCCAGGCCCGCGCGGCGCAGCGCGTCCGCCATGGCGCTGTTTTCCGGCGCGCCGCCGCCGAAGCCGCCCCGGTCGCCGCGGTCACCGCGGTCGCGCCGGTCCTGCCCGCCGCGGCCACCCTGACCGCCCTGACCGCCCTGACCGCCACCGCGCCGCTCCTGGCGCGGCGGGCGGGCCTGCCGGTCGCCCCGGTCGCCGCCGCGGTCGCCCCGGTCCCCGCGCTCGCGGCCGACCTCGTCGTCCAGCCGCAGGGTGAGCCCGATCCGCTTGCGCGGCACGTCCACCGAGAGCACCCGGACCTTGACGATGTCGCCGGGCTTGACCACCTCGCGCGGGTCCTTGACGAAGTTCCTCGACAGCGCCGAGACGTGCACCAGCCCGTCCTGGTGGACGCCCACGTCGACGAAGGCACCGAAGGCGGCGACATTGGTGACCACGCCCTCCAGCACCATGCCGACCTCCAGGTCTCCGATCTTGTCGACGCCCTCCTTGAAGACGGCGGTGCGGAAGGCCGGACGCGGGTCGCGGCCCGGCTTGTCCAGCTCGCCGAGGATGTCGGTGACGGTCGGGACGCCGAAGGTGTCGTCGGCGAAGTCGGCCGGGCGCAGCGCGCGCAGCCGCTCGCTGTTGCCGATCAGCTCGCGCAGCTCCCCGCCCGTCGAGGCGAGGATGCGGCGCACCACCGGGTAGGCCTCGGGGTGCACGCTGGAGGCGTCCAGCGGGTCCTCGCCGCCGGGGATGCGCAGGAAGCCGGCGCACTGCTCGAAGGCCTTGGGGCCGAGCCGGGCGACGTCCTTGAGCTGCTTGCGGGTGCGGAACGGGCCGTTGGCGTCGCGGTGGGCCACGATGTTGTCGGCCAGCGTGGCGGTGACGCCGGAGACCCGGGTGAGCAGTGGCGCCGAGGCGGTGTTGACGTCCACGCCGACGGCGTTGACGCAGTCCTCGACCACCGCGTCCAGCGAGCGGGAGAGCTTCACCTCGCTCAGGTCGTGCTGGTACTGGCCGACACCGATCGACTTGGGGTCGATCTTGACCAGTTCGGCCAGCGGGTCCTGGAGGCGGCGGGCGATGGAGACCGCGCCGCGGATCGACACGTCCAGGTCCGGCAGCTCCTGCGAGGCGAACGCCGAGGCCGAGTAGACCGAGGCGCCGGCCTCGCTGACCATCGCCTTGGTGAGGTTCAGCTCGGGGTGGCGCTTGATCAGGTCCTCGGCGAGCTTGTCGGTCTCCCGGGAGGCGGTGCCGTTACCGATCGCGACCAGGTCGACGTCGTGCTTCCTCGCCAGCGCGGCCAGGGTGCCCAGGGCCGCGTCCCACTTGTTGGCGGGCTGGTGCGGGTAGATCGTCTCGTACGCGACGACCTTGCCGGTGGCGTCCACCACGGCGACCTTCACCCCGGTGCGGAAGCCCGGGTCCAGGCCCATGGTGGCGCGGGTGCCGGCCGGGGCGGCGAGCAGCAGGTCACGCAGGTTGGCGGCGAAGACGCGCACCGCCTCGTCCTCGGCCTCGGCGCGCAGCCGACCGCGCAGGTCGATGCCGAGCCGGACCAGGATGCGGGTGCGCCAGGCCCAGCGGACGGTGTCGCCCAGCCACTTGTCGGCCGGGCGGCCGTGGTCGGCGATGCCGAAACGGCCGGCGATGCGCTGCTCGTAGTCGTTCTCGCCGGGCAGGTCGCCCGCGGACTCGCCGTCGTAGGGCGAGAGTTCGAGGTCGAGCACCTCCTCCTTCTCGCCGCGCAGCATCGCCAGGATGCGGTGCGAGGGGAGCTTGGTGTAGGGCTCGGCGAAGTCGAAGTAGTCGGCGAACTTGGCGCCGTCGCCCTCCTTGCCGTCCCGGACCTTCGCGACCAGACGGCCCCTGGTCCACATCCGCTCGCGCAGCGAGCCGACCAGGTCGGCGTCCTCGCCGAAGCGCTCGACCAGGATCGCCCGGGCGCCCTCCAGGGCGGCGGGACCGTCCGCCACCGACTCGTTCAGGTACCGGGCGGCGAGCGCGGCCGGGTCCTGCGTCGGGTCGGCGAGCAGGGTGTCGGCCAGCGGCTCCAGGCCCGCCTCGCGGGCGATCTGCGCCTTGGTGCGCCGCTTGGGCTTGAAGGGCAGGTAGATGTCCTCCAGCCGGGCCTTGGAGTCCGCGGCGAGCACCTGGGCGCGCAGCGCGTCGTCCAGCTTGCCCTGGGCCTCGATCGACTCCAGGACGGCCGCCCGGCGCTCCTCCAGCTCGCGCAGGTAGCGCAGCCGCTCCTCCAGGGTGCGCAGCTGGGCGTCGTCCAGCGAGCCGGTGACCTCCTTGCGGTAGCGGGCCACGAAGGGGACGGTCGCGCCGCCGTCGAGCAGGTCGACCGCAGCCTTCACCTGCCCCTCACGGACGCCCAGTTCCTCCGCGATCTTCCGCTCGATCACCTGCTGGGCCTGTCGGGCCCCCTGTTCGACTGGCGTGGTCACGAAGCCGGTCACCTTCTCCTTCAGCGCTTTCGCCGTACGCCCTGCATTCTGGCAGGTACCGGTGACGGCTCCCGGCCGCCCCCGGGGCGGCGGGCGTGGCGCGATCGGGCGGCGAACCCAATCGGGCTTGAGCGGGGTCCAGTTGGGGGTGCGGGTCACACCAGCGTGAGCGAGCCGCCGGGTCGGCCGTCGGCGGCGAGGTCGATCACCTTCGTCCGGCTGCCGTAGGTCAGCCTGATCCGGTCCGGGCCGTCCCACGCCGCGTCGATCGAGTCGTCGGCCCTGAAGTCCGCGTAGGCGATCTGCCAGCGGCGAGTGGTCAGGCCGGTGCCCTGGTCGACGAAGATCCACTGGGCGGTGCTGAGCATTCCGGCCTGCTCCTGCCGGACGATCCGGCGATCCGACCGGTCGGGGGCCTTCTGCGTCGCGGTGACCTGCGGGGCATCCAGGAAGACCCACAGCGGCACCGTCGCCGCGGCCGTCAGCATGACGCCGACGCCCAGGACCACCCGGATCCAGGCCCGCCAGGTGACGCAGTACAGCACCACCAGCAGCAGCGGCAGCGCGACGGTGAACAGCAGGAGCGGCCGGTCGAACCATTCGCGCAGCACCAGCAGCCCGCCCGAGCCCGCGCTGTAGTCGCCCACCGCGCCCAGCAGTATGAGCAGCGCCAACGCACCCAGCGCCGCGCGCAGTGCCCGGCGCTCCCCGTCCGTCCGCCGACTGATCACCATCTCCTCACCTTATCGGGCCCGGTAGTTCGGGAATCCGGCTGAAGCCCGGCGATCTGCGCTGTACGCTGCCGGGCATGTGCGCTGCCGCCCGGATGCACCCCGATGAACCGGTCGTCGACGCGGCCCTGGTACGGCGGTTGATCTCCGCCCAGTTCCCCGAGTGGGTGGGCCTGCCGGTCACGCCCGTCGGGTCCGCCGGGACGGACAACGCGATGTTCCGGCTCGGGCCCGAACTCGCCGTCCGGCTGCCCCGGGTGGAGTGGGCGGCCGCGAACGTCCGCCGGGAGCACCAGTGGCTGCCCGGGCTGGCACCACGACTGCCGCTGCCCGTCCCCGCACCGATCGCCGTCGGCCGACCCGCCGCGGGCTACCCGTGGGAGTGGTCGGTGCTGCGCTGGCTCGACGGCGTCAACCCGGCGGTCGGTGCCCTCGCCGCCCCCGACGCCCTGGCCCGCGACCTGGCCGGCTTCGTCAACGCCCTGCGCACCGCCGACCCCGCGGGCGGCCCCGCCGGGCACCGCAGCGTCCCGCTCGCCTCCCGGGACGGCGCCACCCGCGCGGCAATCACCCAGCTGACCGGCGCGATCGACACGGCGGCCGCGACCGCCCTGTGGGACAAGGCACTTCGCCTCCCCGAGTACGACGGCCCGCCGACCTGGATGCACGGCGACCTCACCCCGGGCAACCTGCTGGTCTCCAGAACCGGCCGGCTCGCCGCCGTCATCGACTTCGCCCTGATGGGCGTCGGCGACCCCACCGCCGACCTGATCGCCGCCTGGAACCTGCTCCCCGCCGCCGCCCGCCCCGCCTTCCGGGCCGCCCTGCACGCGGACGACGCGATGTGGGCCCGCGGCCGCGCCTGGGCCTTCTCCATCGCCCTGGTGACGATCCCCTACTACCGCCACACCAACCCGGCGCTGACCGCGAACGCCCGCCACGTCGTCCGCGAGGTCCTCGCCGACCGCAGCGTGTAGATCCCTGAACTCCCGATATCCCGATATCCCGGTAGTCATACCAGGTCAGAAATCTGTCCTGGTCAACCCGACTGTTAGCCTGACCCCATGACTGGACTGCGGGAGCGCAAGAAGGAGCGGACGCGACAGGCCATCTCCGAGGCGGCCATCGCGCTCTTCCTGGAGCACGGCTTCGACCAGGTGTCGGTGGCGGACGTCGCGGCCGCCGCCGAGGTCTCCAAGCCGACCCTGTTCAGCTACTTCCCCAGCAAGGAGGACCTGGTCGTCCACCGCTTCGCCGACCACCAGGAGCAGGCGGCCGAGGTGGTCCGGGGCCGCGGCGCCGACGAGACGGTGCTCGACGCCCTGCGCCGGGACTTCCTGGACGGCCTCGCCCGCCGCGATCCCGTCACCGGCCTCAACGACCACCCCCAGGTGCTGGCCTTCACCGCCCTGGTCTACGGCACCCCGAGCCTGGCCGCCCGGGTCGGCGCCTACGTCGCCCGCGCCGAACAGTCCCTCGCCGACGCCCTGTGCGAGGCCCCCGACCTCGCCCCGCCCCGCGAGCTCACCGCACCCTTGCTCGCCGCCCAGGTCACCGCCACCCAACGCGTCCTCGCCCTGCACAACTGGCACCGCATCCACCACGACGGCCGCACCGCCGACGACCTCCACCCCGAAGCCGTCGCCGACGCCACCCGCGCCTTCGACCTGCTCGACCGGGGGTACTCCGGCGCCTGACACCTCAGCGGTGGCCCACCCGTAGCAGGTTGCCGCCTGCGGGTCCATGGACCGGCGCGGGACGGCTACCGTTGGACGTGCAGGGCTCGGCCCGACGCCGGGCAAGCCGACGAAAAAGGGTTGATGGGGATGAGCGCGCAGCCCGCCGAACACGGGCATGGTGAAAGCCGCCTGGGCCTGCCGCCGATGAACACGGTTCAGGAACTGCGGGCCGCGCTGCAGGCCGGCCACGGCTACCCCGGCGACGCGGCGCGCCTGGACGCCGAGCTCGCCGAGCAGCTGCTGCGCCGGGTGCCGGTCGACCAGCTCGACCAGGTCGGGGAGGTCGGCACGGTGGTCGACCTCGTCGCGGTCGCCAAAATCGTCGCCGCCTACCGCGGCCGGGTGCTGCTCGCGGCCGACCGGGAGGCGGCCGTCGCCGTGGAAGAGGCCGTGAACGACCTGCTGGCCCGGCACTGCGCCGAGTGAACGACCAGCACGACCCGACCCACATGACGATCGCGGCCGTCACGGATCGCACCGCCCAGCGGGCCAAGGAACTCGGCGTCACCGATGCGCTGGAGGCGCTGCGCGCCGAACTCGAACACCGACCCCGGCTCGGTCGCCACATCCGCACGGTCACCGAAGGGGCGCAGCAGGTGGAGCTCCACTCCGCCCGCATCGAGGGCGACCCGGCGGCCGGTCGCCCGGCCGTCAATGTCGTGCACGCCTTCGCCCCTGCACCGCCCTGGCCCCGGACCGTGCGGATCGCCGCCGTCGTACCCGAGGACCCGCCACATCCGGGGTCGTGAACACCCGGCCGCGACGCGGAGCCCCCGTGCCTACCGCCGCCGCGGCCTGCCGGAACCGCCCCCGCCACGCGGCTTGCGCGGGGCGGCGGCGCGCACGGGGGCACTGGCCGTCTCCGGCCAGTGGGTGGGGCGGGTGAGGGTGGTGGGGAGACGGGTGGTGGCGTCGCCGCGGGCGGCGTTGAGTTGGGCCTGGGTGAGGAAGAGGGCCGAGCTGAGGTCGGCGTCGGCGAGGTTGGCGTCGCGCAGGTCGGCGCCGATCAGGTCGGCGAGGCGCAGGTCGGCGCCGGAGAGGTCGGCGGCGACGAGGAGGGCGCCGCGGAGGTTGGCGCCGCGCAGGTCCGCGCCGCGCAGGCGGGCGCCGAAGAGGTCGGCGCCGCGGTGCTCGCGGCGGCGGGGGACGGCGGCGCGGACGAGTTCGCCGGCGCGCAGCAGCAGGTCGCTGACCCGCTGGCGGTGGGCGGGGACGTCGACGGCGAGGATCTCCTCGGGGGTGCCGCCGGCCAGCCGGTCGGTCTCCTCCAGGGCCTGGCGCAGTTCGGCGTGGACGGGCCGGGCCGCCTCGAAGGTGAGCGCCTCGGTGAGGTACCAGAGGAGTTCGTGGAGCTGCCGCACGATCGGGAACACGTCGGACATCGACTGGGCGTCGGCCGGCTCCGCGCGCCAGCTGACCCCGCCGAAGGTGACCTGGGAGACCCGCTGTCCGGCGCCGAAGCAGTCGTAGACGGTGCAGCCCTGGAAGCCGCTGTCCCGCAGCCGCGCGTGGATGCCGCAGCTGAAGTCGGTCTGCAGGTTGCGGCAGGGGGTGCCGGCGGCCTTGTTGACGGCGAAGTCGGCGGTGGCCGCGAAGGGCAGGGCGACGCAGCAGAGCCCGAAGCAGCTGCCGCAGTCGGACTGGAGCGGGGTCGGCGCGGCCGCCGTCTGGTCCTGCGGCGACTCGGTCTCGCGCACGTTCCGGGTCCTTCCAGCAGCGGGGCGCCGGTCCGGCCCCGTGAACCCCGAAATCCTACTGGGCACGGCCACCCTCACGCCGGTAATATATGCACTGACCAAGAGACCATTACGTACGGGGGAGCAGACAGCATGCCTCAGCCGAGCATCACCGAGCTGGTCCGGATGTGGATCAGCGGTTGGACGGTCTCCCGGGGCTCCGCCGATCCGGTGGAGCAGCCCTGGGGCTGGAGCATCGACGTCGGCGCGCCGGTCGGCGAGGTGGGCCGGCACGTGCTGCCCGAGCCGACCGAGGCCGAGGTCCGCAAGCTCGCCGAGACGATCACCGCGCCGACGACCTGGCTGAAGCTGTTCGCCGAGGACGACACCGTGCGCCCCTGGCTCGGCCCGCGGTGGCGGCTGGACCAACCGGGCTTCCTGATGACCGCCCCGCTCGGCCCCGAGCGGCCCGAGCTCCCGGCCGGCTACACCGTGACCACCTGGACCAGGGGCGGAATCCTGCGGGTGCTGGTGCGCACCGGGGACGGGCACCTGGCCGCCCGGGGCCAGGCGGGCCTGGCCGGCCCGGTGGCCGTACCGGACCAGATCGTGACGACCCCCGAGCACCGCCGCCGGGGCCTGGGCTCGGTGGTGATGCGGACCCTGCAGTCCGCCGCGCACGAGACCGGCGCCCGCACCGGCGTGCTGGTCGGCACGGTGGCGGGGCAGGCGCTCTACACCTCGCTGGGCTGGACCACCCACGCCCCGATGGCGAGCCTGGTCCTGGAAGAGCAGGAGGACTAGTACTCCAGTGCGACTTCGCGATCTACGTGCTTGAGGGGACGGAGAGTCGCCGCCGGTAGTGGCTGCGACGCGCTGAGGCTTGGTGGCTTCT
>NZ_JBHTTU010000019.1:0-12988 GCF_042794375.1 Kitasatospora sp. NPDC056531
TGTTGAACTCGACGTTGCCGCCGGTCAGGGCGGGGGCCTGCTGGGCGAAGTCGAGGACGTTCCACTGGTTGTCGATGACCAGGTCCTTCTGGACGACGCCGAACAGGTCCTTGAGCTTGCCGATGTCGCTGATGATGCCGTCCTGCTTGAGCTTGTGCACGACGGAGGAGATGAAGGCCTGCTGGCGGTGGGTGCGGGCGAAGTCGCCGGTGTTGCCCTTGCCGTCGTCCAGGTTGTGGCGCTGGCGGACGAAGGCGAGCGCCTGGGAGGCGTTGAGGGTGTTGATGCCCTTCTTGAAGTCGGCGCCGGAGCCCTGGCCCTCCATGGCCGGGTCCTTGGTGTCGTGGGTCAGGCAGACCTGGATCGGCTCGACGGCCTTGGCGATGTCGTAGAAGCCCATCAGGTTGACCTCGGCCACGTGGTCGACCGGCTGGTTCACGAAGGTCTGGACGGTGCGGATGGTGGCCGCGCGGCCGGCGTCGCGGCCGGCCTTCTCCAGGTCGGCGCCCTTGAGGCCCTTGGCCTTCGGGCTGCCGTCGAACTTCTCCTTGGCGATCCCGTAGGCCTCCTTGACCTTGTGCATGCCCTGCTGGGAGCCGTCCCCGTTGTAGGTCATGACGTAGTCGTCGCGGGGGATGGAGATCGCCTGCACCTTGCCGCCGCTTGCCGGTATGTGCAGCAGGATCAGCGAGTTGGTGTTGTAGCCGCCGACGTCGGAGCTGTGGCCGGCGTGCAGCTCGTCCTGGACGAACTCCGGCGGCAGGTCGGTGCCGTCCATGTTCTTGCGACTGTCCAGGCCGATCAGCAGCAGGTTGACCGAGTTGTCCAGGTGCTTGGGCGCGTCCTTCTTGGTCTCCTCGATCGCGTTGGACGTGGTCATCCCGTCGGTCAGGGAGGTGTACTCGTACCAGACCACACCGCTCGCGGCGAACACCGCGAAGCCGACCGTGGAGGCCACAGCCCGGGCCGCGATCAGCGCGGGGGAGTTCCGGCGGGCGGGGGGCTCGGCGGCCTTGCGGGCGGCGGCCCGGCCGCCGCCCTGCTGCTCGGGCTTCTCAGGCATGCTGCCTCCTCCGGTCCTGGACCACCCGGACCACGATCACCAGCAGGGCCGCGGCGACGGCCTGCGCCATCACCGGGAAACCGTTCACCACCCACTTGGCGGAGCCGGTGGCCAGCTTGCTGCCCTGGTACTTCTCGCTGTCGGCCGCGAACTCGACCACGGCCGTGACGCCCAGCACGACCAGCGGGGAGGCCGCGACCACCCACCACCAGCCCCTGCGGGTGCTGAGCGCGGCCGCCAGGCCCATGCCGAGCACCGCGCACACGTCGAAGGCGATGCCCATGCCGGGGCCGGAGAGCTCGTCGATCACCGCACCCACCAGCGGCAGTGCGACGGCCGCCACCGCCGGCAGGGCCGGCCCGCCGGAGAAGGGCCGCTGGGGACCGGCGGGCTTGCCGGCCGTCCGACGCCGTGAACCCTGGTCGGACGACCGACCTCGCTGCCCCGCCACGCACTCACCCCCGGTGTTTCCGTGATTGGCGCGCCACAGCCGGCGCTCGCGCCGGGTTGCTGTGGGAGAGCGGTTGCGGCGCTGCCAGTACGGGACGCTGGTGTTCGGCCGGCCGGTTCCCGTTCTCGGTTTCCCGCTGTTGCTCGGGGGCAGGCACGTTTTCGGATTTGCTCTACAGAGGTGTAGAGATCGTACGCAGCATAGAGCACGCCTGTTCGGTGGCAAGTCCGCTTGCAGACGGGCCTGCATACACTACACCGAGCAGTTTTCGAGAAGGTCGGCGGGTGCGCCGGCGGAGAAGGAGCGGGTCGTGGCGACCACGGGCGGAGCGGGGCGGCCGGAGAAGCGGAAGGCGATCACCCGGGCTGCGACGACGGTGTTCGGGCGCGAAGGGTACGTCCGGGCCAGCATGGACGCGATCGCGGCCGAGGCCGGGGTTTCCAAGCGCACGGTCTACAACCACTTCGCCGACAAGGAGACCCTCTTCCTGTCGGTGGCACTGCAGAACTCGGCGGAACTCACCGAGAAGATCCGGGAGTTGATGGCGAAGTACCTGGACCGGGTGGTGGACCTGCGCCAGGACCTGGCCGACTTCGCAGTCGCGCGGGCGCTCGCCGTCCTCTCCGCGGGGGAGCACGGGGCACTCGGCCGGGCGATCCGCGCCGAGGTCGCCAACATCCCGGCGGACGTTCTGGAGGCCTGGCTGGAGGCCGGCCCGGTGGCCTCCCAGCGGGACCTGGCGGAGCGCTTCGCGGCGCTCGCCGAGCGCGGGCTGCTGGCGGTCGGCGAACCGGAGCTGGCCGCCGAGCAGTTCACGCTGCTGACCTTCCACGGCGTCGCGGAGCGCTCCTTCTGGGGTGCCCTGCCGGTGGCCGAGGAGGAGGTCGAGCGGATCGCCGGGGCGGGCGTGGACGCCTTCCTGAAGATCTACGGCGCCTGAGGCCGTGTCCGGCCTAGCCGCGCGGGGTCGAGGGCGCCGCCCCCGACCCCGCGGATCACTGGTGGATCACTTCGGGCAGGTCACTTCCAGTTGACGCCCTTGCCCAGGGTGTACGGCTCGCCCCAGTACTCGGCGCCGGCCACCTTGGTCGCCTGCGGCGCCAGTGCCAGCACGCAGGAGGTGATGGACTGGCCGTTGGTGAAGCCCTTGGGGAAGGACGGGTGCGGGCACTTGTCGAAGGTGCCGATCAGCATCACCTCGCTGGCCTCCGAGCCGTCCGGGAGCGTGCCCTTCATCTGGGTCAGGCTGGAGAAGGACAGATCGGTGCTGCCGACGTTGGTGACCTTGAAACGGACGTAGTACGGCACCATGCCCGCGGCCTTGTCGCCCAGCTTGAGCGGGGTGAGGTCGGCCGGGTCGCCCTTGTCGATCGAGGTGACCGTGAGCGAGACGGTGCCCTTGGTGCTGCCCGAGCTGAACGGGATGGTGGCGGCGTCGCCGATCTTCACCGTGGTCCCGGGCGCCGCGGTCGCACCGGCCGGGGCCGGCGCCGCCGCCGTGCCGGGCGCCGCGGCGGTCGGGGCGCCGGTCGGGGCCGCCGCCGAGATGGAGGGCGCCGGGGTGGTGGGCGCGGTCGACGACGTGGCGGGCGCCTGGGTGGCGGGCGGGGTGGTCGCGGTGTCGGACGACGCGGCGTCGTCGTTGCAAGCGGTCAGGGTGAGTGCGCCGGCCGCGGCCAGGCCGACCAGGGCCAGGGTGTGGCGATTGCTGCGGATGGTCTTCATGTGACGTCCCCCGTCATTGCGGACCACTGTGGCGGCGGTCCTCCTGAGGGACGTTCATAGCGCAGTGCGGAAGCGGGGCGCCACGCGTTTTGGGGGGTCTTGACGCCGTCGTGACGAGTCCCACGCGGGTCCGTGACAAGGGATGCCGAGTCGTGATCAGTCGTTCTCGAACGGCTCGGCACCCCCGTCGGCCGGTTACGGCAGGGCGGCGTGCTCGGCCCGGCTGGCGGCCAGGCGCTGCGTCGCGAGCGCGCGGGCCCGGTCGGGGTCGTTCCCGGTGATCCGGGCGAGGATCGCCGCGAGCGGCCTGATCTTCCCGGCGCTGCCCCAGTGGCCCTCGGGGATCTCGGTGGGGAACACCCACACCCGGCCGGGGTCCCGCGGCCAGGCGCCGCCCTCGGCGTCCAGGATCGCCTCGGTCACGTCGGCGACGACGGCTGCCCGGATCCGCTCGGCGAACTGGCCCTCGGGGACGGAGGGAACGACCCGGTAGTGCGGCGCGTCGGCGGGCCTGCCGCCGACGTAGACGGCGGCGGGCCGGTGCAGGAACACCCAGGACACGGAGCGGACGGCCGGGTCGGTGGGGTCGAAGCCCTCGTGGCGGATCAGGATCCCGGTGATCCGGTCGAGCAGTTCCGCCTCGGCGTCGGGCTGGAGCGCTCCGTCGGGGATGTACACGTCGATCATGGGCACGATCGGTTCTCCTGACTGGATTTACTTTCTCAACTCAGGTCGGGAGTGAGCCTGCCGCTGCTGGGTTGAGATTGTCAATCCAGGTGTCGGTATCATCGGGGCCATGGCAGAGCAGGGAATCCGGAGGGTCGACCCGTCGAACTGTTCGATGGCGCGCGCCCTGTCGGTGGTCGGCGAGCGCTGGTCGCTGCTGATCGTCCGCGAGGCCGTCGACGGCGCCACCCGCTTCGGCGAGTTCCGGGCGCGGCTGGGAATCGCCAGCAACCTGCTGTCCACCCGGCTCGACGGCCTGGTCGCGACCGGCGTCATGCACCGCGCCCCGTACCAGGAGCCCGGCGACCGCCAGCGCTACGAGTACCGCCTCACCGAGCAGGGGTTGGCCCTTCGGCCGACCCTGATGGCCCTGCTGGAGTGGGGCGACACGTACCTCGCGGACGAGGCCGGGCCGCCGGTCGTGGTCCGGCACGGCGGCCCGGACGAGGAGCACCGCTGCGACGAGCCGGTCACCCTCGTCCTGGAGTGCGCGGCCGGGCACACCCACCTGCCGTCGAACGAGGTCTACCGGGCGCCGGGGCCGGGGGCGCGCTTCCTCTGAGCGGCCCGGAGCACCGGCCCGCGGTAGGCGGCGAGGAGCAGGCCGGGCCCGCGCGTCGGAGCCGACGCGAGGGCCCGGCCCGCTGGCGGTGCGGCGCCCGTCGTGGCGTCAGACCTGGGCGAGGGTCAGGACGTAGCGGCCCCGGGCGCCGGGCCGGCCGGGTGCGTGGCCGACGCCGAGGTGGTTGAAGCGCGGGTCGAGCAAGGTGTCGCGGTGCCGGGGGCTGTTCATCCACAGCTGCACGGCTTGCGGCACGCTGTCGGCCGGGGCGACGATCTCGGCGGCGAAGCGGAAGGCGAAGCCGGCGGCCCGGACCCGGCGCCACGGCGTGCTGCCGTCGGTGCCGTCGTGCTGGATGACGCCGTGCGCGGCCAGGTCGCCGGCGTGGCGCTGGGCCGCGGCGTTCAACCGGTGGTCCAGACGCAGGAGTCGGGCGCCGACGTGGACGCGCCGGAAGTTGAGGGAGGTCATCATCTCGGTGCGGACGTCGACGCCGGTGGGCGCCCCGCCTTCCGCTGCCTCGAACGCCGCTTCCTCGAACGCCGCGCCGAGTGTCAGCACCCGGCCGTTCCGCACGAGCCTGGGCATGGTGTCGGGCCTCTCGTCTGTGGTGTCGCCCCGGACCGCGGGTGGCGCGGTCCGGGGCCGGACGGGTCATACGATGCCGGAGCGCGGTAGACGGCCAATCAACGCGTATGCCGGTCAACGCGGGTGGCCGGTCACCACGCAAGCCGGTCAACGCGCGTGGCCGACGGTCAGCCGGAACGCGCGAGCAGCTCCTCGACCTGCGCCGCGTCCTCGTCGAGCCCGAGCCGCCGGTACACCTCCAGCGCCTCCGTCAGGAGGGCCCGGGCCTGGCGCGGGCGGCCGAGGCCGGTGAGCGCGGTGCCGAGGGTGCGCAGCAGGGCGGCCTCCAGGGCGGCGCTGGTGCGGCGGGCGAGCGGGAGGACGGCTTCGGCGGCGTCGACGGCGAGCGGCCAGCGGCCGGCTTCGGCGTGGATGCGGGCGGCGAGGTCGCCGGCCGCGGCGGCGAAGACGGTGACCTGCAGGGTGGTGAACTCCTCGCGGGCGCCGACGGCGTGGGCGAGTGCCGCCTCAGGGTCGCCGCACAGCCGCAGCACCCGGGCGAGGTAGTAGCGGCCGATCGCCGCGGAGACCGGCCCCGAGGCGCTCATCAGGTGGGCGCAGCGTTCGGCGGCGTCCCGGGCTTCGGTCCGGCGTCCGGTCTGGGCGGCGCTGAAGGCGAACTCGCCGAGCGCGCTGCCCTCGGCGCGCTGGGCGCCGAGGCGGTGGAAGAGGTCGGCGGCGCGGCCGGCGTGTTCGGCGGCCTCGGCGTAGCGGCCGTGGATGCGGGCGTTGCTGCCGAGGGTGATCAGGGCCTTGGCGAGCACGCGTTCGGTCCGCTCGTCGGTACAGAGCTCGACGGCCCGGCGGATCTCCTCCTGGGACTCGGTGTAGCGGTTGATGTGCCAGAGCATGCTGCCGCGCAGGTAGCGGGCGAGGGCGAGCGGCCCGTGTTCGCCGCGGGCCTCGGCCTCCCGGGCGAGTCGCCCGGCGAGGTCGACGATGACGCCGGTCTGGGTGCGCTCCGGGATCACGGCGCCCATCCGGTCGGCGAGTTCGGCGGCGCGGTCGAGCGGCAGGGTCGGGTCGGCGCAGCTGAGCGCGATGGCGGCGGCGTTCACCTCGGCCTGGTCGCGCATCCACTGCACGGCGTCCGCGCCGTCGGCGATGGTGCGGCCCGGGGAGGCCACGAGCGCGCCGAGCAGGCTGAGTTCGGCCGGTTCGGCCTTGCGGGCGGCCTGGTCGGCGCTGCGAGCGGTGGCGAGGCAGAAGTCGAGCAGCCGGTCGGTGGCGGCGGTACGGTCGGCGGCGTTCTCCTCGTCGGCGAGCCGGCCGCGGGCGTAGGCGCGGACGAGGTCGTGGAAGCCGTAGCGGCCGAACCGGGGGGAGTGCAGCAGGTTGAGGTCGACGAGTTCTTCGAGCAGCAGGTCGGTCTGGTCCTCGGTGCGGTCGAGCAGGGCGGCGGCGCAGGACAGCGGGACGTCGGGGGCGTCGGGCAGCGACAGCAGGCGGAAGGCCCGCGCGAGTTCCGGGTCCAGCCGGTGGTAGGAGAGCGCGAAGGTGGCTTCCACGGTCCGTTCGCCGTCGCTGAGTTCGGCCAGCCGGTGCTCGTGGCGCAGCCCCTCGGCGAGCGCTGCGAGGGTGAGCGAGGGGTCGGCGGCGAGCCGGGAGGCGACGATGCGGACGGCGAGCGGCAGCAGCCCGCAGGCCCGGACGACCTCCTCGGCGGCCGCGGGTTCGGCGGCGACGCGTTCGGCGCCGACGATCCGGGTGAGCAGTTCCAGGGCCTGGGCGGGCGGCAGGGTGTCCAGGCGCAGCTGGTGGGCCCCGGCGAGGCCGGTCAGCCGGTGGCGGCTGGTGATGAGGACGGCGCAGCCGGCCGAGCCGGGCAGCAGCGGTTCGACGTGGCCGGAGTCGGCGGCGTTGTCGAGCACGAGCAGGACCCGGCGTCCGGTCAGGGCCGAGCGGAAGAGCGCGCTGCGTTCGCCGGTGTCCGGCGGGATCTCGGCGGGATCGACGCCGAGCGCGCGAAGGAAGCCTGCCAGGACGGTGCCCGGGTCGGGCGGGTTGTGGTCGGCGCCGCGCAGGTCGGCGAAGAGCTGCCCGTCGGGGAAGCGTTCGCGGGCCTGCCGGGCGACGTGCACGGCGAGGGTCGTCTTGCCGACACCGCCCATGCCGTCCAGGGCGGAGACCACGACGGCGCGCCCGCCGGCTCCGGAGAGCCGGTCCGCGAGGGTCTCCACCTCCTCGACGCGTCCGGTGAAGTCGGGCAGCGAGGCCGGGAGTTGGTCGGGGGCCCGCCAGGTGTCGGCGGCGGGCACGACGCCGGGCTCGGGGGCGGGCCCGGCCGGGAGCAGGGTGGCGTCCTCGCGCAGGATGCGCAGCTGGAGCTCGGCCGGGCCCTGCTCGTCGGGCGGCAGCGTCGGGCGGGCGTCCTCGTAGACGGCGAGCGCCTCGGCCTTGCGGCCCGCCTGGTAGAGGGCGCGCATCAGGACGGTGGTGAGCCGGGGCCGCCCGGGGTGTTCCAGGGCGAGCGCGGCGGCCTCCGCCGTCAGGTCGGTGCGGTCGCCGAGTTCGGCGTCCAGCTCCAGCTGGGTTTCCTTGGCCGAGATCCGCTGCTCGGCGAGCCGGGCCCGGACGGCCTCGGCGTGCGGCCCGGGCAGCCCGGCGAGCGGTTCGCCGGCCCAGAGCCGCTGGGCGCCGCGCAGCACCTCCCGGACCTGCCGGGGTGGCGCGTCGGTCCGGCGCAGTTCCTCGGCCTCGGCCAGCAGGGCCTGCCAGGCGACGGCGTCGACCTCGGCTGCGGGTACCCGCAGCGCGTAGCCGTCGCCGACGCGGACCAGGGGCATTCGCTCCGGTTCGTCCCCGGCGTACGGCCGGAACGCGGTGCGCAGCCGGGAGACGGCGAGTTGGACGGCCTTGCGCGGATCGGCCGGCGCGGCCCCGCCCCACACCCCTTCGACCAGCACCGGCACTGCCACCGTCCGCCCGGCGGCGTCCAGCAGCACGGCGAGCACGGCCCGCTGCTGCGGCCGGCCCAACTCCAGCTCCCGCTCCCCGTACCAGGCCCGCAGCGGGCCCAGCAGTCCGAACCGCAGCCCGGCTCCCCCCATGTCACCCATGTCCCGTCCCGAAAGTCGTCCCTGTGCCGGTATCCCGCCACTTCCGTGCGGACAGCGGCGCCCCCATACCCGGGCGGCCTATGCTCTGTTACAGATTGTGCACGGATTCCGAGCTTCGAGAGGTGGGCTGTGCGGCTCGAATTCCGCGTGCTGGGGCCGCTGCGTGCCCGGTGCGACGGCCGGGAGATCGAGCTCGGCCGCCCGCAGCAGCGGGCCGTGCTGGCCGCGTTGCTGCTCGTCCCGGGGCAGTTGGTGCCGACGGACCGGCTGGTCGAGGGCTTGTGGGGCGAGGACGACACCCGCTGGCCGAAGGATCCGGTCGGGCAGATCGGTACCCATGTGCACCGGCTGCGGCGGGCGCTCGGCGCGTCCGAGCTGCTGGTGGCGGCGGCGGGCGGCTACCGGCTGGCGGTGCCGCGCGAGGCGGTGGACCTCTTCCGCTATGAGGCGGCGGTGGCGGAGGCCGTCGCGCTGCGTCACCGGGAGCCGTCGCGGGCCCGTGAGTTGCTCGGTGAGGCGCTCGGGGCCTGGGAGGGCAGCCGCGCGCTGGACGGCGTGCCGGGGGCGTTCGCCGAGCGGGCCCGGGAGCGGCTGGTGGCCGGGCGCCTCGCGGCGGTGAAGGCGCTGCTCGACCTGGACCTCGCGCTCGGACGGCACGCCGAGGCGGTGGAGCCGCTGGCCGGGCTGGCGGCGGAGCATCCGCAGGACGAGGAGGTGCACCGGCTGCAGCTGCTGGCGCTGCACCGCTGCGGCCGTACGGCGGAGGCGCTGGCGGCGTACGAGGCGCTGCGGGAGCGGCTGGACCGCGAGCTGGGGCTCGAACCCGCTTCCGCGGTCGTCGAGTTGGCTGACCGCATCCGGCGCGGACAGCCGACGGTGTCGTTGCGGCGGCTGCCCCGGCCGTGCCAGCTTCCGTCCGACATCCCCGACCTGGTGGGGCGGGCCGGGCTGGTGCGGCGGGCGGAACAGGCCCTGCGGGCGGCCGGGGGTTCGCCGGTGGTGGGGCTGTCGGGGCCATCCGGGAGCGGGGCCTCCGCGTTGGCGGTGCATGTGGCGCACGCGGTGCAGGACGATTTCCCGGACGGGCAGTTGTACGCGAGCGGGGGTGAGCCGGGCGCCGTCCTGGGGGCTTTCCTGCGGGCCCTGGGGGAGCAGCCCGCAGGCGACGCCCCGGTCGGGGAGCTGACTGAGCGCTACCGGACCGCGCTCGCCGGGCGGCGGGTGCTGGTGGTGCTCGACGGGGCGGCCGACCCTACCCCGCTGCTGCCCGCGACACCGGGCTGCGCGGCGGTGGTGACCGGGGCGGACCCCGGGACGCTGCCCTGCGAGGCGGTCCGGCTGACGGTCGGACCGCTGGAGCCGCACGACGCCCACGAGCTGCTGGCTCGGGTTGTGGGCGTCGAGCGGATCAGCCGGGAGCCGGACGAGGCAGCCGAGTTGGCCGCCCTCTGCGGCCACCTGCCCGTCCTGCTGCGGACGGCGGCGACGCGACTCGCGGCCCGGCCCTGGTGGTCGGTGGCGGACCTGGTCAGGTGGCTCACCGAACGGGGGTGAGGGCCGGGCGGCGGGGCGGTTGTTTAGTACGGGTCGGAGCTGCGGAGCGTGTTGGTGATGATGCTCCACTGGCGGGGGTCGGTGAAGACGACCTTGAGGCCGCCCTTGTCGGCGACCACCACACCGGCGCGCTGGAAGGAGTTGGTCTTGAACGTGTTGCTGGCCCAGCAGACGCGGTTGTAGGCCCCGTAGACGACGAAGTTGCCGTCGCCCTGCATGATTGCCTTGGTGCCGCAACCCAGGGTTCCCGGGGCAACCCACACCGCATTGGCCGGCCCGATCGGCGGAACCCGGTAGAGGACGAGGTTGCCGTCGCCCTGCATGATCAGCTGGGTGTCTCCCTCGACGATGCGATCGCCCTGGTTGAGGACCCCGGGCTCGCCCAACTCCGTGCTGTAGACGGTGTCGGCGTGCGCGGCCCCCGCCGACACCATCGTCCCGACCAGCGCCAGCACACCGGCTGCCGTCCCGACGGCCATGCGCCGCAGCGTCTTCGTCGCCTTCATGTCCCCGTGTCGCCTCTCTCGTACGTGCGAGCCCGAGATCGTCGGGCGCCCTGTGGAGAAGAGCATGGTCGGAGGCGGTAGACAAACGATTGACGCCCCGGTGAGGGACGTCACGGTGGGGCGGAACGACCCCCGCCCGCTCGCCGGTGCGGCGAGCGGGCGGGCTTCAGGCGGTTGGTGCGGGCGGGGATCAGTCGGGGAGGCGCTCCAGGAGCCAGGAGCCGAGTTCCTCGGTGATCGCGGTGTGGGCGGTGGTGGTGGAGGAGCAGATGAAGTCGTCGACGTCACTCTCGCTGGGGTCGAGCGTGTCGACCTTCGCGTACAGGTCGTCCTGCTTCTCGATGTCACGGATCGCGACGGCGCTGACGGACGGGACGAAGCAGATGTCCTCGTGCTTCAGGCCCGCGGTGTCCTTCAGGGTGTCGGCGAGGATGCGGTACGTGTGGAGGGTGCCGCCGGGGGCGCCGTCCAGCTCGGGGAAGCCGTCGGTGGTGACCTCCTGCTTGCCCGGCGGGACCAGGCGGAAGAGCTCGGCGGACTTGGCGCCGGTGCCCTGCGCCTGGGCGTAGAACTTGCTGCCGCGGTAGAGCTTCTTGAGCTCGTAGGCGACGTCGCCGGGCTTCACGTCCGGCAGGCCGATGCCGTCGCCGCGGCCGTTGGCGAGGGCGAGCAGGCGGGGGATGCGGGGCCAGCCGCCGATCTCTTCCAACTTCCTGAGGAACTCGGTGCGCTCCGGGGCGACGCCGATCTTCTTCGTCTTCGGGTCGTAGTGGCGCCAGAGGAGCTGCCGGGCGGCCGGGCTGTCCATCTGCCGGGCGAAGTCGTTGGCGAACGGGATGAAGTGCGAGAACGCCTGGAGGCCGACTGGGATGGTGGCGCCCCGGTGCGGGCTGTCCCAGGAGAAGTAGAGCCGGGTGCGGTGGTCCTTGCGCTGCATCTCCAGCCTGGCCAGCGCGTAGCGGGTGACCAGGCCGCCCATGCTGAAACCACCGACGGTCAGCGGGGCGTCGCCCAGCTGCTCGGCGAGGGTGCGCCGGACGGCGACGATCGCGGCCTCGGCGTTGTCGAGGATGGAGGCGCTGCGCTCCTCGAAGCCGAGCAGGATGACGTCCCGGCCGCGCTGGCGCAGCTGCGTCATGAGGGGGTAGTCGGCGTCCAGGCCCTCGGCGAGCCAGCGCAGGTCGCTCTTGCCGAGGTTGAAGCCGTCGGCCATGATCACGGGCCGGGTGATGCCCTGGTTGCCGTCGCCGTAGAAGACCCAGGCGAAGCCGTTCGGGAGCTCCCACTTCTCGTCCGGCTCGCGGAACGCGGGCGGTCGGACCGGCTGGGTCGTGAGCGGGGCGGCGATGGTGAAGGCGCCGACTGCCTGCTCGGCGAGCTCACCCTGCGGTGTGGTCAAGGTGTCCTCCGGGGTTGGCTGTGCACGGTTGGTCCGCGCGAACGTTTTGCGTGAATCGCCCCATGATGGGGCGTCAGCGAGCCTGTCGAGTGGAGGACATGGTCCGGTTCATTCGTTCGGACGGGCGGGGGCGACGAACGCTTGGCAGCCGGGGAGTGGAGAAACTGACCCGCCCGCTCGCCGATGCGGCGAGCGGGCGGGGTTTCGGGCGGTGGTGTGGGTGTGCGTCAGCAGCACGAGCCGCCGCTGCTCATGGCGGTCTGGACGTGCTGGGCGGGCGCCGGCGAGGCGTCGCTGGAGGTGGTGGCGAACAGGACGGCGGCGGCAACGGCCAGGCCGGTGGCGGCGGCGATCAGCATGGTGCGCATGGTGGGGTCCCCCCGGAAGGCGTGTGGTCGGGCCCCTGAGTCAAGCGGTGTTGGCGGCGACCTGTCAACGATTCGGTTCCGCCCGAATCGTTGGGGTCCAACGATTCGGGCGGGGGAGGGGGTGCTGGCTCAGGCGAGGTGGTCGAACTCGCCGGCCTTGACGCCGAGGATGAAGGCGCGGAGCTTGGCCGTCGAGGTGGTGATGATGACGGAGGGGTCGTCGGACTCTCGGAGATGGCGGACGTCTCTGTCTCCCGGGGCCAGCTCAATGCAGGTGGTTCCGCCGTCTGCGTCGCTAAAGGATGACTTCTGCCAGGCGAGCTGGTGCATCGGGTGCCTTTCAGTGCTGGAGTTCGTAAAGGAGGTATTGAAGGAGCCCCCAGGAATCGCGTGAGTGAGTCTCGCGTCGGGACTTGGTGGTGTCGACTGCGGGCAGCGCGAGATCACTGGCCTCTTGGAACTTTTGATGGTAGGCCGCCACGTCCTCTGGATCGCCGAGGTGAAGAGCGCGCTTCGGTCCGTCCAGGATGACGGTTGAGAGATCGGTGCAGCCAGGGTCGCAGATCAGGAACGTGCCTGCGTAGGGAGCCTTTCCAGGGGCATCGAACGTCAAGATCTCGATCGTGACATTGGGAAGCTCTGCCATCTCAACGAGGTGGAGCAACTGGTCCCGCATCACCGCCTTGCCGGCGAACTGCATCCGAAGGGCTGCCTCGTGGATGACATACCGAAACTGCCGCTGCTTGGTGTCGGCTACGATTTGCTGGCGCCGCAGACGAAAATCGATGGCTGTTGCTGTGTCCCATCGACCGTCCTTGTATGCATCTTTGTAGACGGCCTCGACATAGCCCGGAATTTGCAACGTTCCGGGGATGTGCAACGAATCGAAGGCAGCGAAGGATTCTGCCCTGTCTTCTGCTTCTGCCAGGTCCAAGGAGAGCGTCGGGG
>NZ_JBHTTU010000019.1:13085-46278 GCF_042794375.1 Kitasatospora sp. NPDC056531
CGGAATTTGCAACGTTCCGGGGATGTGCAACGAATCGAAGGCAGCGAAGGATTCTGCCCTGTCTTCTGCTTCTGCCAGGTCCAAGGAGAGCGTCGGGACCCTCCCCTTGAAGTCGCTCCACCAGCCCTTGCCGTTGCTCGCTCCGAGATCGCACAGAAGCCTGATGTAGGTCTCATCCGTGCACCCGTAGCCTTCGAGCAAAGCCGCGAGTCGTTCCGGGTCGAGGCTCGTCCGGGCGGCCTCGATGTGGCTTAGCTGTGGGCCGGCGATGCCGATGAGGGCGCCGGCATCCTTGACTGCCAGGCCCGCTGTCTCGCGCAGGCGCCTCAGCTCAGCGCCGAATCTCCGCTGTCGCTCGCTGATTTGGGTCCTGAGTGCCAAGGGGGGTTCCTTCCGTGTCGGTCCAGTCTCCACCCACACGAGTGAGCTTAGCCAAGCTGGGCGAGGTTTCTCGGTGATCGGGTTGCATGCGTGAGACCTCTGGCCCTACTCTCAGTGTTGCACTGATCACATGACGAAGTGTCTGCTTCGTCGATTCCCCTCCTCTCTTTCCCCTGGGGTTTCTTATGTGTGTCTCCAATCCTCCCGACTGGTCCACCGCTCGTACTGAGCTCTGCGGCCTCCTCGCCTCCGCCGGGTGGCCACCCGCCCTCATCGCCGACGCCGAGCTCGCGCTTCACGAGCTCTTCGTCAATGCCTGGAAGCACGCGGGGAGTTCGTCGCCCCTCGTCACCCTCGCCCTCTCCCCGCAGCTCCTCCGCGTCTCGGTGAGCGACGGCAGCCCGCTCCTCCCCGCGCCCCGCACCCCTGCCGACCCGCTTGCTCTCTCCGGCCGGGGCCTCCACCTCGTCCAAGCCCTCACCCACCGTTTCGGCGTCGACCCCCGCAAGCAGGGCAAGGTCGTCTGGTTCGAGTGCGCCCTGAAAGCGCCTGGCTGTATCCCCGGCATAGCCGGGAGGAATTCGGAGGTTATTCCTGGGCCCAATGGCTTACCTGGCGTCGAAAGACTAAGGGGGCCGTAGCATGCCAGTGAAGCGGTGACTGGGCCCAGATATCAGGGACGGTGTACCGCGAGGCCCGCGCGATACGGCGAAAGCTGGATTGCCTGAACCCTAATCTCCAGTCGATTCAAAGACAGATCCGCCGGAAAGGTATCCGAAACCGGTGCCGCTCCCTGCATCAGGTCCTTCGAATGCCGATGCAACTCCGGGGAGCGGGGCGATGTCCAGCGAGGATATTCAAGGAGATGAGTGGGGCGCCTAAGTCGCGCTATCACGTACAACCAGGACGAACAGGGGATCACCTAAAGGGCGCGAGCCCAATGGTGACGGAGTGTCCGTAGTAGTCGCAGGAGTCACGACCTGCCGGGGAGGACGGGAAAGCCGTCCACAGGGCCAAGGGACACAGGTGACCGGATATCAATGGAACCGGGAGGTATGCGTAATGCAGAGCGCCGAAGCGGTACTTGATATCCTCCGTGAACGCGGCAGGCGCGGCCTGCCGTGCAGGGAGCTCTATCGGCAGATGTTCAACCCGCAGTTGTATCTCATGGCCTACGGGCGCATCTACTCCAACAAGGGGGCGATGACACCCGGGGCGACAGGGGAAACCGCGGACGGCATGTCACTGGCGAAGATCGGACGCGTCATCGACGCGATGCGCCACGAGCGCCACCGGTTCAAGCCGGTCAAGCGGGTCTTCATTCCGAAGAAGAACGGGAAGCGAAGGCCGCTGGGGTTGCCGTCCTGGACGGACAAGCTGGTCGGTGAGGTGATGCGTCTCCTGCTGGAGGCGTACTACGAGCCGAAGTTCTCCGACCGCTCCCATGGTTTCCGTCCCCACCGGGGCTGCCACACCGCACTGCGCGACGTGGTCCGCACCTGGACCGGGACCAGCTGGTTCATCGAGGGCGATATCGCCCAGTGCTTCGACGCGCTCGACCATCGGGTGATGCTCGAAACGCTGGCCGAGAAGATCCACGACAACCGGTTCCTGCGGCTTGTGCGCAACATGCTCAAAGCCGGATACCTGGAGGACTGGAACTGGAATGCCACACTGAGTGGCGCTCCGCAGGGCGGTGTCCTGTCGCCCATCCTGTCCAACATCTACCTGCACCGGTTGGACTCCTTCGTCGAAAAGGTTCTCATGCCGGAGTACACCCGAGGCGGACTCAGGGCGAGGAACCCCGAGTATCGCAGGGTCGGAGACGCTATCCAGCGTGCACGAAGGCGCGGTGATCGCACCGCCGTGCGCGCCTTGCGCAAGCGGCTTCATTCTCTCCCGAGTCAGGACATGAATGACCCGGGATACCGCCGCCTGCGTTATGTGAGGTACGCCGATGACACCCTCCTCGGGTTCGCCGGACCCAAGGCCGAGGCCGACGAGATCAAACAGCGCCTCGCACGGTTCCTGCGCGATGACCTCAAGCTGGAACTGTCCGAGGAGAAAACGCTGGTCACCCATGCCAGAACACAAGCTGCCAGATTCCTCGGCTACGAGATCAGGACTCAACGGGACGACGGAAGGTCCGAGCGGAAGAAGGGAAACCGGCGGCTCCGTCGCTCGGTGAACGGAACCATCGCCCTCCACGTCCCGAAAGACGTGATCAAGGCCAAATGTGCGCCCTACCTGACACGCGGGAAACCCGCGCACCAGCCGTCGATGTACAAACACGACGATTACAACCTCGTCGGCATCTTCGGTGCCAGGTATCGCGGGATCGTCCAGTACTACCTGCTGGCCGGCGACGTCCACCGACTGAACCGGCTGCACTGGGTCATGCAGTCCTCGCTGCTGTGCTCCCTGGCGAACAAGCACCGCTCGACCGTGTCGAAGATGGCCCGCAAGTACAAGGCCACCATCGACACACCGGCCGGGCCGCGCAAGTGCCTCCAGGTCAGCATCACCCGTGCCCCGAGCAGCAAGCCACTGGTCGCCCGGTTCGGTGGAATCCCACTCCAGCGCAGAAAGGGCGCGGTTCTCAAGGACCGCGATCCTGTCCAGGCAGTCTCCGCACCACGCCAACGAGAGTTGGTCAGAAGGCTGTTGACCGGGATCTGTGAGCTTTGCGGAGCGACCGAGGACATCGCGGTCCACCAGATCCGCAAGCTTGCCGATCTCGACCTCTTCGGGCAGGAGCAACCAAAGTGGGCCGCCGACATGGCCAGGAGGAGACGAGTAACCCTACTCGTCTGCCCAACCTGCCACAACGGCATCCACGTTGACTGCGAAAGCGCACCTCGCGGAAATCACTGGAGAGCCCGTTGCGGTTAACGTCGCACGACGGGTTCGGGAGGAGGCCGCTGGGAAAAGGACCAGCCCACGGGCTGGCACCTCGCCCGGCGGCCCACCTCACACTGGAGGTCGCCGCGTGAACCGCCGTCGTCAGCCCATGAAGCCCACCGACCCCCGGATCCGGGCCTACACCGACGAGCACATCCGCACCCTCCTCGCCGAACTCCACGAGCGCGGCAAGAAGTTCGGCCTGATCTTCCCGTCCGCCACCACGGACAAGACCCTCGACGGCCGCGTCCTCGTCCGCTTCAACACCGCGCCGGCCTCGACCTTGCTCAACCTCCTCACCCTCCTCCTCGACGCGGACCGCGAGCGCCAGTGCGGTTCCTGATCGCCGTTGCCTTTCTCTCCCTCCTCGCCCTCGCGATCACCACGGTCGCCCTGGGCGTCATCACCGCGCTCAATGTTGCAAAGCCCGACGAAGAGGAGCACTGACATGTCAGACCCCGACCCGGACCCGGCCGTCGCCAACGCCCTCGCCGCGACCCACTACGCCGTCGCCGCCGCGTTCAACTCCCTCGCCGCCACCCCCGTCACCCCGCCCGTCCCCGACGACTTCGACTGGCCCGACCTCGAATCGTTCGTCTTCCGCCTGGGCTTCGCCGCCGACGGCTCCGACACCGCCCTCAACCTCTACCGCCTGCTCTTCGCCGTCCAGCGCATCGCCTACCGCGAGGCCGCCGGCCGCAACTCCCCCTGGCTGGCCTCCCGCCTCAACCCGCGCGCCCACTAGCCTGGCCGCATGGACGAGTTCGCTACCCGCCTTCACGACGCCTGGGAGTGGTGGCACGCCGCCATCGAGGACGCCCAGGAGGGCCGTTGGACCCGCAGCCCTCTTGAGCGCCAGGTGATGGACGACATCGCTACCGCCACCATCGGATTCGGTTATCCGGACCCGTCCGTCGAACCCTCCTTGCGCGCCCGCATCTGCCGCATCGCCACCTGGGCGGGCGTGCTCCGTCTCGCCGCCCGGGCAGGCGGCTGGGAACTCGTCCCCGTCGTCGGCGTCACCCCTCCCCGCCCGGCGGGCATGGCCGAACTGCTCTCCGCCGTCTACGCGGTCGGCGAGCAGGGCGAGACCTGGCTGCGGCGGCTCCTCGCCGACGGCCCGCCGCCGCTCGGCGCGGTCGCCCGGTTCGAGGCCTTCGTCACCGGCCCCGGCTCGGTCGAGGACCTCCGCCAGTTCTTCTACGACTAGTGCTGTGACCGGGATGATCCACCGTGATCGGAAGGCGGCTCGCGGGACGAGCGCACGCGCAACGGCTGGTATTACTGGGGCATGCAGGAAGAGACGGCACGCTCCGCGATCGACACGTTCATCTCCGCGTTTAACGCCTCGGACGACAGCTATGTGACTGCCCTGCTCTCCCAGGCCCTGACCTCAGACGTGGTCTTCTGGGGGCCGTTGGGTCGCAGCGAAGGAATCGCGGCGGTCGAGCGGTTCGTGCTGGATATCCGGCGCCACCCGGCGGGGACCGGCACGATGATGCGCTGCTCAGAGGTGGACATGCCTGACGAGTGGGCCCGGTACCGGTGGGTCTTCACCACGCCGGATGGAGGCCCCCGCCTAGCGGGAACGGACGTCGTCCATCTGCGGCGGAGCCTCATCGACCAGGTCATCGTCTTTGCGGGGGAGATCGAGCCGTCCGCCTCCTGAGTCGTCCTTCTGTCGCTGTCCTTCGCGTGAACTTGTCCCTTTCGGCACTCCGGGGCTGCGGTGGATCACGTCGCACACGGTGTCCTCATCGGCCTGGACCAGCTGGGCGATCACCGGCAGCCGGTTCCCGCTCGCCGAAGCGAAAAGACTAGAAATCCGCAGGACAGCCCACCCTGACCTCCGGTACGACAACCCGGTGAGACTGAGAACGAAGATCCACCGGGTCCGCCTCGGCCGGGACGAATACCGGGTGATCACCCCGGCCCGGCAGACCGCCGGCGCCTTCCTCTATGCGAGCCCGGGCAGCTGGTTCACGGAGCTGCACGTCGACCGGCAGTGCGCCGAGGACCTCGCGACGCTCTGGGCCCTGGCCGCCCGCTCGAAGCGGTCGCTGATCCACCTGCCGCTACGTGCCAATACCGGCCCGACCGGCCCGACCGGCCTGCCCGACGTCCCGGCCGAGGACCGGTTGGACCTCCTGCTCGTCCACCACAGCCTCGGTTTCCCGCCGTCCCGCTGGAAGGAGGTCCGCGCCCGCCTGGGCGCCGGGATCCCGCACACCGTCGACCTCCCGGCCACCGACTTCCCGCCCGAGGAGGCGATCGACTACGAGCGCCACAACTTCACGGGCTGGCGCGACCACCTCCGCTTCGCCGGTGCCGCCCACACGCTGGTGGTCACCGGCAGCCCCACCGCCTTCCGCTGGACGGGCTCCCTGCTCCACGGGCTCAGCCGTGAGGCACCCGGCTGGCGCCCCGGCTGGCGGCCCGACGCGCACTACTGCGTCACCCTCACCCACGGGGGCTGGGGCTCCGGCCGCGCGGCCAAGGGCGTCCCTGGGGGTCTGCACCTCACCTACGCCCACCGCTGGCGCGCCCAGTGACCCGACCGGCCCGGGAGTAGGAAGTCGGCCCGTCCGACTTCCTACTCCAAACCCCTCAGCTCGCGGGCTTGAGGGGCACCAGCGGCACCGCCACCCGGCTCTCCCAGGCCTGCTCCAGCGCCCGCATGAACGTTTCCGCAGGCTGCGCGCCGGACACCCCGAGCCGCCGGTCCAGGACGAAGAACGGCACCCCCGTCGCCCCCATCGCGGTCGCTGTTGCCTCGTCCTCGCGCACCGCCTCCGCGTACGCCTCCGGATCGGCCAGTACGGCGGCGGCCGCCTCGCCGTCCAAGCCCGCCTCGACGGCCAGCTCGACCAGCCGCCCGTCCTCGAAGGCGGAGCGCTCCTCGGCGAAGTTGGCCCGGTACAGCGCGTCCAGCAGCTGCCCCTGTCGGCCGTGCTCCTTGGCGAAGTGCAGCAGGCGGTGCATGTCGAAGGAGTTCGCCGCGTCGCGCCCGTCGTCCAGGTACGGCAGCCCCTCGCCGCGCGCGTTCTCGGCGATCCGGGCCTCCGCCGCCTCGGCCTGCTCCAGGCTCATCCCGTACTTGGCGGCGAGCAGCGGGATGACTGGACGGGCCTCGCGCGGTGCGTGCGGGTCCAGCTCGAAGGAGCGGTGGACGACCTCCACCTCGTCGCGGTGCGGGAAGTGCTGCAAGGCCTTCTCGAACCGCGCCTTGCCGATGTAGCACCACGGGCAGTTGATATCGCTCCAGACCTCGACGCGCACGGCGCTGTACTCCTTCCAGCCTTGCGCGGACCTTCCGCGCGGACACCAACCGGAACACAGCCATCCGCATGAATATTTCTCGTCCTGAAATATTCAGGTGCGGGAGGCACGGCGCGGCCGGAAGGATGGTCCGGCGAAAGGGTCCGTCTCCGATCTCCAACTGGGGGAGTCGCCGTGTCCTTCGAGTTCGTGCGCCGTCTGGACGGCCTGGTCTACCGCTACCGCCGGGACGGCGAGTTCAACGGCAGGCCGTCGTTCGAGCGGGTGGACCTGGACGTGTGGTGCCGCTGGCTGCCCGGGCGGGGCTGGTGCACCGTCGGTGCCGACGGGATCGGCAACGGCTGGCCGCTGCTCGGGCGGACCGGGGAAGAGGCGTTCCCGCCCCTCGGCCCCTGGCGGAGCTGGAAGGCCGGCAAGTCGTACCTCTACGACCTGCGCCGCACCGACGCACCCTGACGAACATCCGCGCGCACCCGGCCCTCCTCGTGGCGGGAGCCGCGCGAGGAGGGCCGGGAGGCGGTTACTCCGACCCCTCGGCGACGTAGGCCTCGTACTCGGCGGCCGAGAGCAGGGCCTCCAGCTCACTGGTCTTGGTCAGCTTGAGTTCGATGATCCATCCGCCGCTGTGGGCGTCGGTGTTGATCAGCTCGGGTTCGTCGTTCAGCTCCTCGTTGATCGCGGAGACCGTCCCGGACGCCGGAGCGTAGAGCTCGCTCACCGCCTTGACCGACTCCACCGTTCCGAACGGCCTGTTGGCCTCGAACTTGGCTCCCACCTTGGGAAGTTCGACGAAGACGACGTCGCCGAGCTGCCTCTGGGCGTATTCGGTGATGCCGACCCGTGCCTTGCCGTCCACCGTGGGTTGCACCCACTCGTGGTCCTTGGAGTACCGGAAGTCCTTCGGGTAGTTGGCCATGGGAATCTCCGTAGGGTTCGCCGTCGAGCCTGACGGTGCGTCAGCCGCGAGGAGGAGCCTGCTACAGATCTCCGTCACCCGCCGCGATACTCACTCGAACGAGTGAGTCAGGCGCCGCAGGGCGGCGTGAGCGGGCGGCCCCCAGCTGGCCTTGCCGCCGGGGAGGCCGCGCAGGCCGGCCTCCCCGATCCGGAGGCCGCTGAGGGCGCGCAGCGCCGCCCAGCCGCGGGCGCGGCGCAGGGTCGCGGTGTCCGCGGTCGGCCGGTAGGCCGCGTGGAAGCGGTCGCGGGCGCCGTCCGGCAGCAGGGCCCACGCGGCGGCGAGGTCGCAGGCCGGATCGCCCATGCAGAGGTCGCCGAAGTCGATCACGCCGCAGATGGTGCCGTCGGCGGTGAGGACGTTGGCCGGATGCAGGTCGGCGTGCAGCCACACGGGCGGTCCCGACCACGGCGGCGCGGCCACGGCGTCGGCCCAGACGGCCCGGACGGCGTCCGGGTCGGGGATCAGCCCCAGGTCGACGGCCTCGGCGAGCTGCCGGTCGAACCCCTCGGCGTGGTCGGACGGCGGCCCGCCGCGGCCGCGGCCGACGGGAGCTCCGGCAGGGGCGGGCTGATGGAGGGCGGCCAGGAAGGCGGCCAGGGCGTCGGCCGCCGCCTCGGCGCGGGTGGCGGGCTCGCGGTCGGCGGGCGCCCCCGGCACCCAGGTGGTGACGAGCCACGGGCGCGGGAACCGCTCGGAGGGCTCGCCGAGGCGCTGCGGCACCGGGACGGGCAGCGGAAGGCGCGGCGCGAGGCCGGGCAGCCAGGCGTGCTCCTTGCGCAGCAGCGCGTCCGCGTCTTTCGTGGCCCAGGGCAGCCGGACGGCGAGGTCCTCGCCCAGTCGCCACAGCTGGTTGTCCCAGCCGCGTGCGCCGAGCCGCACGGGGCGGTCGGCCAGGTCGGGGTGCTGGTCGCGCAGCAGCTGTCGGACCAGCTCCGCGGTGATCTCGGGCTCGGTACGGGTCATGCGGAGCAACGGTAGCCGGGCGGCGGCGAGTTCGTCCGCCCCGCCGCTGATTGGTGGTCACCCTTAGGCGGCGGCAGGACTGATCAGGGGCGGTTCAGGGTTCATCCCGATACCGGTCGGCTCGGCGGCCGAGCAGGATCGAACACGTCGCCAAGAAGCCGTTCAGGAGCGGCTCGTCCAACGGAGTGTCACATGAAGCCCCTCGCCCGCCGCGCCGCCGCCCTCGGACTGGCCTGCTCCGCCCTCGTGGGCCTGACCGCCGCCTCGGGCGCCCAGGCGTTCGCCGCGAGCGGCACGGGCTCCACCACCACGACGGCCTTTCCGGTACTGAACCCCGCCGCGCTCCAGGCCGCCATCGAGACCCGGCCCTCCGACAACGCCTCCGGCGCGGTCGCCCTGGTCGCCGAGCCGGGACAGCTGTGGAAGGGCTCCACCACGGACTCCCAGACCGGCCGGAAGATCCCGGAGAACGCGCACTTCCACGCCGGCAGCATCTCCAAGGTCTTCGAGACCACCGTCCTCCTCCAGCTCGCCGCCGAAGGCCGGATCGACCTCGACCAGACCGTCCAGCACTACATGCCGGGCCTGCTCCCGGACACGTTCCAGCCGATCACCGTCCGCCAGCTCGTCAACTACACCAGCGGCCTGCCGAACGTGGACGAGGGCAAGCCCGCCGAGAGCGCCGACGAGACGATCGCCGACCGCTACGACTACCGCACCTTCGACCAGATCATCCAGGAAACCCTGCGCCCCGACGGCCGCCCGTGGCCCGGCCCGCACTTCGCGCCCGGCACCGAGCAGGAGTACAACTCCCTCGGTTTCCGCATCGCGGCCGAGCTCATCGAGCAGACCACCGGCAACTCCTTCAAGGGCGAGGTCACCAACCGCATCCTGGACCCCCTGCACCTGACCCAGACCTCGGTGCCCGAGGACGACCCGGAGATGCCCCGCCCCTACCTGCACGGCTACATGACCGCCGACAGCGGCCAGGCCGTCGACACCAGCGAGCAGGGCGGCGACCCGTCCAACATGATCTCCACCACGGCTGACCTCGACCATTTCCTGACCGCGCTGCTCCAGGGGCGTCTGCTGCCCGCCGCGCAGCAGAACGAGCTGTTCACCCTGCCCAAGGACAACGAGGGCAAGCTCGTCCCGTTCGTCGGCGGCACCTCCTGCAACAAGGTGGCCTGCTTCGGCGCCGGCCTGATGTCCACCCCGCTGCCGAACGGCACGGTGCTGTGGGGCAAGACCGGCCACGACGACGGTTACGCCAACGGCATGTTCGCCACCCGCGACCTGTCCGTCCGCGCCGTCTACTCGATCTCCAACCTCGGCCTCGACTTCGGCGCCCCGACCCCGCTGTCCAACCGCCTCCTGGTGGCCGTCCTGAACCCGTCCGCCCCGCAGCACTGACACGGGCCGCCCGGCCGTCAGACGAAGGACGGCCAGCGCTCGGCGGCCCAGGCGCGCCAGTCGGCCCAGCCGGGCGGGGCCTCGTCGAGGTCCCGGCCCGCCAGTTCCGCGGCGCCGGGTTCCTCGAAGTGGGCGTGCCCGTCGAGGATGTCGGCCTCGGTCATCGGGAGGGTCTCGTGCGGGGTCGTCGCCCAGCGGTGGGCGATGCGGGCGCGCTGGGTGTCCGGGTCGACCGGGAGGTAGCGCATCCGGCAGGACGCGCCGATCGACTCCGCCAGCCAGCGGATCGCGGAGCGTTCGTCCCGGCCCCAGCAGCCGAAGTCCACCACCACGTCGGTGCCCGCCCGCAGGGCCTCCAGGGCGATCGTCAGCAGCCGCCCCTCCAGCACGTCGCGTTTGCCGTCAGCCTCGAGCCCGTCGAACAGCGGGATCATCCACTCGTCCGGGCTCAGCCTGATCGCCCGGTGCTGCTCGGCGAGCCGGCGGGCCTCGGTGGTCTTTCCGGCCCCGGGCAGGCCGACCATCAGGAACAGCGTCGTCACGTCCGGATGGTGGCAGGCAGAGCGCGCCCGGGGCGAGCGGTTTTGCCCGGACCGTCGGGCGCGGCGGATCCGTACGGAGACGTGTGGAGCAGGAAGTCGGCCCGGCCGACTTCCGGCTCCGGGACACCTGGGGGATCAGCAGGAGATGTTGCCACCGCCCACGTTCGTGCCGAGGACGCCGACGAACCTCTTGAACAGGTTGATCCGGTCGTTGCGCTCGTCCGGGTTCTTGCCGTTGCACTCCAGGTCGCCGTTGATGCTGCGGATGGTCTCGCCGAAGCCCTTGTTGTTGACGATGGCGTCGTGCGGTGTCGCCGTCCCGGCCCCCTTCTGGCTGTCCCAGAACCAGAGGCCGGTCTTCCAGGCGACGGTCGGGTCCTTCTCCACCTTGTACGGGTCGTGCAGCAGGTCGATGTGCAGGGCGTCGCCCGCGGCCTTGTAGTTGAAGTTCCAGCTGAGCTGCAGCGGCCCGCGGCCGTAGTACGCGGAGTGCCCGGCGGGGCAGCCGTACGGCTGGGTGGTGTCGCAGTAGTGGCTGTAGTTGGCGGTGTTCTGCTCGACGACGTACTTCAGGCCGCCGGTCTCGTGGCTGACGTTGGCGAGAAAGGCGGCCGCCTCGCGCTTGTGGGTGGCGTCGTCGCCGGTCTTGGTGAAGCCGGGGTAGGCGCTCAGGGCGTTGGTCAGACCCTGGTACGTGTAGAAGGGGTTCCGGTTCGGGAACATCTGGTTGAACTGGGCCTCGCTGACTACGAAGGAGCCTGCGGCGGCGGCCTGGGTGGCCGTCGGCCCGGCCAGGACGAGGGTGCTCAGAACGGCGGCCGAGGCGGCTGCGGACAGCACGCGGGAAAGCTTCATCATTTCCTCAACAGGTCGTCGGTGAACGGTGCTTCGCTCTCGAAGCACCGGAGTCATCGTGCTGGGCGGCGTCCGGGATCTGAACGTTTCCGAGGTCTAAACCACTCGTAAGGGTCGTATCCAGTCGAGGAGTTGGGGCTCCGGTCGAGGAGTTGGGGCTCCGATCGCCCCAGGGTGATCATCCGGCGGCCAGGCGCACCGGATAGCCTCGTCCGCGCACGGGGAACGAGCGATCACGGCGCGACCGGGGGACAGGGCGATGGCGCACACCGACGACGAGGGCGACGAGCGGCTGGCGGCCGAGGGTGAGGTGGCCGTCGCCCGGCTGGCGATCGACTCCGGGGACCTCGCCCACGCCGCCGACCACCTCGCCGACGCCATCCTCTCCGACCCCCAACTGCCCGAACTGCACGAGGCGCTGGCCGAGTTGTGCGCGGCGGCGGGCGGCCCGGCGGCGGCGCGCGAGCTGTTCCCGCTGGACGGCGAGGTCTACCTCGGCACCGTCGCCTGCCGCGCCCACGTGGAGGCCGCCGCCGGGGACTGGGACACCGCCGTCGGCCTGCTCGCCTCGGCGATCCAGTACGAGCCGGCCCGCCCCTGGGCGCACACCGCCTGGCTCGCCCGCGAGGACCTGCCCGCCCTGGTCGACCCGGACGCCGTCGCCCAGGCGGTGGCCCGCGCCGCCGGCGCCCTGCCCGACCCGATGCCCGACGAACTGGCCGACGCCGTAAGGCCCTTCGAGGAGTTCGTCCGGGCCGTACTGGCCCGCAACGGCGAGCATGCGCTGCTGCTGGCGATGGCCTCCGGCCTGACCCGCCGCCTCGGCGCCACCGCCCGGGCCGTCGAACTCGCCGAACGGGCCCACCGGTCGGCTCCCGGCTACCTGCCCTCCGTGATGCTCGGCAACGCCCTGCGCTCCGACGGGCAGCCCGAGGCGGCGCTCGCCGTCTGGGAGGCCGAACTGGGCCGGGAGGCACCGGAGAAGGACAACTCCAGCAGCTACCTCGCCGTCGACGTGGCCGAGCTGTACGGCGCCCTCGGCCGCCCGGCCGACGGCCTGACCTGGCTGGACCGGGTGCTCGCCACCGCGCCCGACCACCCCAAGGCCGCCCCGGCCGGGTACGGGCTGCGCCATGCCCTCGACGGGGACCCGGTGCACCTGCTCGGCCTGGCCGACCACCACCGCGCCCACCCCGACCACGAGTACGCCCAGGACCTGCTGGAGCGGCTCAGCCACCGCGAGCCCTGGCTCGGCATGGTCTCCGGCGCCACCGAGGCGACCGTCAACGTGCTGCACCAGGTGCTCGGCGCCGACGGCACCGGCCGCGACACCGAGATCGACTGCACCGCCTCCGCCGTCGAGCCGCCCAGCTCACTGCTGGCCGTCCACCTCGCCCTGCCGCGCTCCACCGTCTCCTACCGGTCCGTCGGCGAGCCCGACCCCAGGCTGCCGCTGACCGAGCCCACCACCAGGATCTGGTCCTGGGACGGCACCGACCCGCGCCCGGCCGTCGCCCCGCCCGCCGCTTCGAGCGCCGAACTCGTCCGCGCCACCGCCGAGATCGTCTGGCCGACCGTTCCCGCCGCCTACGACCACGCCGTCCGGCTGGCCGGACTGCCGTTGGAGGAGCTGCTCGGCGTACTGGTCCACCCGCCGCTGCCCCGCGAGGACGACCTCGGCCGCGCCCTGCTCGCGCACCAGCCCGAACTGTGGGTGCGCGCCGTCCAGGCCTTCGCCTGCCTCGGCATCGCCCACCACCGCACCGACCAGCCGTGGGAGGGCTCGGAGCGCCGCCGGGTGCTGCGCGACCTGCTGCTCGGGCCCGAGGACTGGGTGGTCGAGGCGGCCGGCTTCGCCCTGGTCGCGATCGGTTGGACGCACCCGGACAGCCGGGCCGACATCGCCGGGCTGCTGCACCGGCGGCTGGAGTACGGCGCCCGGGCGCGCCGCAGCCGGGTGGTGACGATCCAGCGCTCGTTCGCCGCCCTGGTGCTCGCCGCGCCGTGGACGGACCCGGCCGACCGCGACCTCGCCCGGCACCTGCTGGCGGAGGAGGGCGGCCGGGGCGCCGACGGCGCCGGGAACACCGAGAACACCGAGAACACCGGGAACGCCGAGGACACCGAGGAGGAGGCGCCGGTGGAGCCGAGCGCACCGCATCGGCCCGAGCCCCGCCCCGGCCTGATCCGCCGTCTCTTCGGGCGGTCCTAGACCCCCGGCAGCGCTTCCTGGTCCACCTCGAACCGTGCGACCCGCTCCACCGGGTCGCGGCACTCCGGTCCCAGCCGCAGCATCCGCGACTCCGGGTCGTGCAGCGGCCGGTGGCAGCGGCGGCAGGTGACCCGGGGCCGGAGGGCCTGGGCGGTGTCCGTGCCGGGGAGTGGCTCAGGGCTGGTCATGGGGAGACGGTAGCCGCCCACGGCTGCCGAGGCCGCCGCCGTGAAAGGATCCGTCCCATGGCCACGGACCGCAGCAGCGCAGGAGACCCGGCGCGCACCCTCGCCCTGCTCTGGGGGCTGACCGCCGAGGAGAAGCCCGGCCGGCGCGGCCCGAAGCAGGCCCGCTCGACCGCTGAGATCGCCGCCACGGCGATCGCTCTGGCCGACGCCGAGGGCGTGGACGCCGTCACCATGCGCCGGGTCGCCCAGGAGCTCGGGTTGTCCCCGATGGCGCTCTACACCTACGTCCCCGGCAAGGCCGAGCTGCTCGACCTGATGCTGGACACCGTCTACGCCACGATGCCCCGCAGCGCCCCGGCCGACGCGGGCTGGCGGGCCGGGGTCACCGCCGTCGCCGACGACAACCGGGCGCTGTTCGGCGCCCACCCCTGGGTCGCCGCCGTCTCCACCAGCCGCCCGCCGCTCGGCCCGGGCCTGATGGCCAAGTACGAGTACGAGCTGCGCGCCTTCGAGGGCACCGGCCTGCCGGACGAAGAGCTGGACGCCGCGCTGACCCACCTGCTCGGCTTCGTCCAGACCTGCGCCCGGATGGCCGCCGACGAGCGCGCCGCCCAGCAGGACAGCGCACTGACCGACTCCCAGTGGTGGGAGGCCAACGCCGGGCTGCTCGCCCGGGTCTTCGACGCCGAGCGCTACCCGGTCGCCGCCCGCGTCGGCGCCGCCGCCGGCCTGGCGCACGGCGGCGCGTACAGCCCGGAGCACGCGTACGCCTTCGGGCTGGGCCGGGTGCTGGACGGGCTGGCGGCACTGATCAAGGAGCAGTGCTGATCAAGGAGCGGTAGGCCGCCCGTCGTACTCCTCGCGGGCACCGGCGACGGCGCACATCCGGGACTCCACCCAGCGCGCGAGCGCCGTGACGTGCTCGGCGGCCTCGCGTCCGAGCGGGGTGAGGCTGTAGTCGACCCGGGGCGGGATCACGGGGTGGGCCACGCGCAGCACCAAGCCGTCCCGCTCCAGGGTCTGCAGCGTCTGGGCGAGCATCTTCTCGCTGACCCCGCAGACCCGTCGGCGCAGCTCGCTGAAGCGGTAGCCGCGTTCGCGCAGGGCGACCAGCACCAGCACGCCCCAGCGGCTGGAGAACTACGTGGCGGGCGCGGCCGCGAGCGTCGCGAGCGGCGAGGTCTTCGGCAGCAGCGGGGAGGGGCGGGTGGCCGGTGCCGCCCGCCGGGACTACGCCGACGCGGCGGTGGCGGTCCTCACCGGCGAGGGGCACGAGAACAAGGTGTACGAGCTGAGCGGCGATGCCGACTGGAGCATGGGCGAGCTGGCGGCCGAGCTGACCGCGGCCTCCGGCAGCCCGGTGGCGTACCGGGACGTCACCGCGCAGGAGCAGGTCCGCCGACTGGTGGCCGCGGGGCTGCCGGAGGGCTTCGCGGAGCTGTTCCCGAACACCGACGCGGCCATCGCCAGGGGTGAGCTGGCCCTGCGCACCGGTGACCTGGCCCGGCTGATCGGCCGCCCGACCGTCCCGCTGGCCGAGTCTGTCCGCGCCGCACTGGGTGCATGAGGCAACCACCTGACCTGCGAAAAGGCCGGAACCCGTCCAGCATTCAAGCAATGTCATGACCAAAATCCGAAAACGGAGATGACAGCCCGCCCTCCCGCCCGCTACCGTCACCTCGATACATCGCGCGCGCGGGAGGGCACTCGGCCATGCCACAGACAACCCAGCAGGACAGCGGCCGAGGCCTCTGGTACGGCATGGCGGCCTACGGCATCTGGGGGCTCTTCCCGTTGTTCTGGCCGCTGCTGGAGCCCGGCGCCGCCGACGACATCCTGGCCAACCGGATGGTCTGGTCCCTGGTCGCCGTGGTGCTGATGCTGGTGGCCCAGCGGCACTGGAGCTGGATACGTCCGCTGCTGCGCCAGCCCCGCCGACTCGCCATGCTGGCCGGTGCGGCCACGGTGATCTCCGTCAACTGGGGCGTCTACATCTGGGCCGTCAACAACGGCCACGTGGTGGAGACCAGCCTCGGCTACTTCATCAACCCCCTGGTCACCATCGGCTTCGGTGTCCTGGTGCTCAAGGAGCGGCTGCGCGGCGCCCAGTGGACGGCCGTCGGCATCGGCGCCGCCGCCGTCGCGGTCCTGACCGTCGCCTACGGGCAGCTGCCCTGGATCGCGCTCGTCCTGGCGCTCTCCTTCGCCACCTACGGCCTGCTGAAGAAGCAGGTCGGGCTGAGCGGGCTGGAGAGCCTGGCGGCGGAGAGCGCCTTTATGTTTCCCTTCGCCCTCGGCTACCTGATCTACCTGGAGGTCAGCGGGCACGGCACCTTCGGGCACACCGTGCCCGGCTCGTACGGCTGGGGGCACTCGGCGCTGCTGATGCTCAGCGGCGTGATCACCGCGATCCCGCTGCTGTTCTTCGGCGCGGCGGCCGTGCGGGTTCCGCTGACCGTGCTCGGGCTGCTGCAGTACCTGGCGCCGGTGTTCCAGTTCCTGATCGGCGTCGCCGTCTTCCACGAGTCGATGCCGCCCGCGCGCTGGGCCGGCTTCGCCCTGGTCTGGGCCGCGCTCGCGCTGCTCACCTGGGACGCGCTGCGCCAGGTGCGGGCCGACCGCGCGGGGCGGGCCGCGGCCGTTGCGCAGCCCGCCCAGGCGGAGTCCCTCAAGGAAACCGTCACGCGCTGATGTCGCTCACGCGCTGATGTCGCTCACGCGCTGATGTCGCTCACGCGCTGATGTCGCGGCTGGTGAACCGCGACCAGGCCGCCGAGCCGAACACGGCGACGTAGGCGGCCTGCAGGCCGAGGTCCTTCCACACGCCGTCCCAGTACATCGGTTCGCGCAGCAGGTCGGAGAAGTTCATCCAGTAGTGGGTGAACAGGAACGGCCGGATCGCGTCCAGCTGCGGGAAGGCGTCCAGGATCTGCACGGTGATCACCAGGCCGACGGTCGCGGCCATCGCCGCGATGCCGCTGCCGGTGAGGGTCGAGACGAACAGCCCGATGGCCACCAGCCCGGCCAGCGAGAGCGCGACCACCCCGGCCACCAGCACCGCCCGCAGCAGCGCGTCGGAGAAGCCGACGGTGTCCCCGGAGATCAGCGTGACCTCGCCGAGCGGGAACAGCGCGGCCCCGGTGGCCAGCGCCGACAGCGCGACCGCCGCCGTCGCGGCCAGGCAGAACACCAGCCCGGCGGTGAACTTGGCGGCCAGTAGCCTGGTCCGCCCGGCCGGGGCGACCAGCAGGTAGCGCAGCGTCCCGGTGGCCGCCTCGCCGGCGACCGAGTCCCCGGCCACCACCCCGACCGTCATCGGGAGGAAGACCGGCAGTGCCACCGCCAGCGCGGTGAACACCAGGAACAGCCCGTTCTGGGTCGTCTGCGCGATGAAGCTCGGCCCGCCGCCGCCCTCGTGCGGGCTGTCGGTGTTGAGCTTGACCACCACGCCGATCAGGATCGGCAGCACCGCCAGGATGCCCAGCAGCACCTTGGTGCGCAGCCGGCGGAAGGTCAGGTGCAGCTCGTTGCGGAACAGCGCCAGGAACCCGGCCGCGGTCTGCGGCCGACGCCCGGCCACCGGCAGCGCCTCAGCCTGCGACATCGAAGCCCTCCCCGGTCAGCGCCACGAAGGCGTCCTCCAACGTGCCTCGCTCCAGCCCGAATCCGTGCACCCGCACCCCGGCCTCGACCAGCGCCGCGCACAGTTTGGGCAGCACCTCGTCGCCGCCCTGGGCGCCCAGCTCGCCGTCCACCCGGCCCTCGCCGGGCACCAGCGAACCCACCTGGTGGGCGGCCAGCACCTCGGCGGCCTGCGCCACGTCGGGGGTGCGGACCACCAGCCGGCCCTGGGCCCGGGCGGCCAGCTCGGTGACGGTGCCCTGCACCACCAGCCGGCCCCGGGACATCACCGCCGCGTGGGTGCAGACCTGTTCGATCTCGTCCAGCAGGTGCGAGGAGAGGAACACCGTGGTGCCCTCCGCCGCGACCTCCCGCACCAGCGCCCGGATCTCCCGCATGCCCTGCGGGTCCAGGCCGTTGGTCGGCTCGTCCAGCACCAGCAGCTCGCGCGGCTGCAGCAGCGCGGAGGCAAGGCCCAGGCGCTGCTTCATCCCCAGGGAGTAGGCACGGGCCTTCTTGCCGGCCGCGGCACTCAGGCCGACCCGCTCCAGCGCGGCGTCCACCCGCTGCCGGCGGGTGCGCGGGTCGGCGGTCGGGTCGGCGGAGTCGAAGCGGACCAGGTTGTCCCGGCCGGAGAGGAAGCCGTACAGCGCCGGGCCCTCGATCAGCGCGCCCACCCGGGGCAGCACGGTGGCGACGGACTGCGGCATCGACTCGCCGAGCACGGTGGCCACGCCGGAGGTGGGGGCGATCAGGCCCATCAGCATCCGGATGGTGGTGGTCTTGCCGGAGCCGTTGGGGCCGAGGAAGCCGAACACCGAGCCGCGTGGCACGGCCAGGTCCAGGCCGTCCACGGCGAGCTGGCCGCCCCGGAAGCGCTTGGTCAGGCCGCGGGTTCTGATCACGTCGTCGGTCGGGGAGGCGGAAGGAGCGGGGGCCGGGCGCGGCGCGGCGCCCGGGCCCCCGACCGACTCCGTAACGTCCCCCGTTACGGGAGTCCCGGTCATCCGTCAGTTCACCCCGGCGGCGTGCTGCAGGACCGGCAGGGTCACCGCACCGGCGAAGACCCGGCCGTCGTCGGTGAGCAGGACGTTGACGACCTTGGTGCTGATCAGCGTGCCGCCGCCGACCGGCTTGCCCAGCGACTTCGCCAGCGCCTGCGGGTTCACCGGCTGGCCGTGGTGCTTGCCCTGCTTGCCGTCGCCCTTGGCCTCCCCGGCGGGCAGCCGGGTGGAGACCACGGCCGTCCAGCCCTCGCCGATCACGTTCACGCCGCCGTGGTCCTTGGCAGCCCCGGCCTTGGCCTCGTGACCCTTGGCCGCGTCGTCCGCCTTCTGCTCCGTCACCTTGGCGCCCTTGGGCACCGTGAAGTCGAAGGTCTTGGCGGCCGGCTTGGCGAAGGACACCTCGGTGAAGTGGACGTCCAGCACGGTGGAGCCGTCGGTGGACTTCACCACCACCGCGAGCGGCACCCCGTTGTCGGCGGCCACCGAGATCCGCACCTCGGCGACGGTCGAGCCGGACTGGGTCGGCTTGACGCTCAGCTGGTACGCCTTCTGCCCGGCCACGGTGGCCGTCCCGGCCACGGTGACGGAGGTGGTGCCGGCGCTCTCGGTCAGGAACCGCTTGGCGGCCTCCTGCGGGGTGGTCGGCACCCCGGTCAGCGGAGCCTCGGGCCGGTGCTCGCCCGCCGGACGCCCGGTCAGGTGCACCGCGCTGTTGGTCGAGCTGTCCCAGGCCCAGCTCTGGTCGCCGTTGCGGACCAGGCTGTAGCCCGCCATGTTCTCCATCAGGTCCACCCGCTGGCGGTCCGGCCCGTCCACCGCGACCCGCAGGGTCTGGTCCCCGCCGAGCAGGCCGAGCAGCTTGGCCTGCGGGTCCGCCGAGGAGCCCTTGCCCTGCTCGCCGCCGTGCCCGGCCGCCGCGGCGAGACCGCCGGCCCCGCTCAGCAGCTGGCCGGGCAGCCCGAGGTCGGTCGAGACCGACACCGTCCCGGACAGGGTCTGGGCGTCGGAGCCGAGCGCCTTGGCCACCAGCGCCTCCGCCGAGACGGCCGGCAGGTCGGGCGGGGAGTCGGCGGCCAGCGCGGGCACCAGCCCGACCCCGGTGGCGATCACCGCGGCCACCGCCAGCGGGACCCCGGCCCGTACCAGGGTGCGCCGTCGTGAACGGAACGGCACTGCGCCGTCCTGCTGGTCCCCCGCCGCCGTTTCATTGGTCATGGCGTCTTCAACTCCTCTGTGAACCCCTGCGATTGGCTCTGTCCTTCCATTAGAGGCGGGTGCCGCCACGACGTCATCGCCCTGCAGGGCCAGATCGGGGTGAACCTGGTAGGTATATCGACCCTGAGAAGGCCTCAGGGTTGACTCCTCCGAACGTACGACACCTGGCGTAGGGTCGCGCCATGGACGGAACCGCCGTGGACGCAAGCACCCCTCCGACCGCGAACGCGATGCGGCGCGCCCTGCGTCGCGCCCGGGACGGCGTGGCCCTCGACGTGACCGAGGCGGCCGTGCTGCTCCAGGCCAGAGGCGAGGACCTGCGCGACCTGTGCGCCGGTGCCGCCCGGGTGCGCGACGCCGGACTGGAGGCGGCCGGCCGACCCGGCGTCATCACCTACTCCAAGAGCGTCTTCATCCCGCTCACCCGGCTCTGCCGCGACAAGTGCCACTACTGCACCTTCGCCACCGTCCCCGGCAAGCTGCGCCGGGCCGGGCACGGGATGTTCATGTCCCCGGACGAGGTGCTGGAGGTGGCCCGGCGCGGGGCCGAACTCGGCTGCAAAGAAGCCCTGATCACGCTCGGAGACAAGCCCGAGGACCGCTGGCCCGAGGCCCGCGAGTGGCTGGACGCGCACGGCTACGACGACACCATCGCCTACGTGCGGGCGATGTCCGTCCGCATCCTGGAGGAGACCGGCCTGCTGCCGCACCTCAACCCCGGGGTGCTGAGCTGGACGGACTTCCAGCGGCTGAAGCCGGTCTCCGCCTCGATGGGCATGATGCTGGAGACCACCGCCACCCGGCTGTGGAGCGAGCCCGGCGGCCCGCACTTCGGCTCCCCGGACAAGGAACCGGCCGTCCGGCTGCGCGTGCTGGAGGACGCCGGCCGCAGCTCCGTTCCGTTCACCAGCGGCCTGCTGATCGGCATCGGCGAGACGTACCAGGAGCGCGCCGAGTCGCTGTTCGCGCTGCGCAAGGTCTCCCGGGCCTACCACGGCGTCCAGGAACTGATCCTGCAGAACTTCCGCGCCAAGCCGGACACCGCGATGCGTGGCATGCCGGACGCCGAACTGGACGAGCTGGTGGCCACGGTGGCGGTGGCCCGCCACCTGCTCGGCCCGACGGCGTGCCTGCAGGCGCCGCCGAACCTGGTGGACGGTGAGTACGAGCGGCTGATCGCGGCCGGCATCGACGACTGGGGCGGCGTCTCCCCGCTGACCCCGGACCACGTCAACCCCGAGCGCCCCTGGCCGCAGATCGACCGCCTCGCCGAGCGCTCGGCCGCGGCCGGCTTCGAACTGCGCGAACGCCTCGCCGTCTACCCCGAGTACGTGCTGCGCGGCGAACCCTGGCTGGACCCGCGGGTGCTGCCGCACGTGCGCGCCCTGGCCGACCCGGCCACCGGCCTGGCGAACCCGGACGCGGTGGTCGAGGGCCGCCCCTGGCAGGAGCCCGAGGACCTCCCGGAGGCGTACGGGCGGACCGACCTGCACACCGCCGTCGACACCGAGGGCCGCACCGGCGACCGCCGGGCCGACTTCGAGGACGTGTACGGCGACTGGGAGGTGCTGCGCGAGCAGGTGCTCGCGAAGGGCGCGCCCGAGCGCCTCGTGGGCGACCTGCGCGAGGCCCTGGCGGTGGCCGCCGACGACCCGACCAAGCTCACCGACGACCACGCGCTGGCCCTGTTCCACGCGGACGGCCCGGCCCTGGACGCCCTGTGCCGGATCGCCGACGACGTCCGCCGGGACGCGGTCGGGGACGACGTCACCTACTGCGTCACCCGGAACATCAACTTCACCAACGTCTGCTACACCGGCTGCCGCTTCTGCGCCTTCGCCCAGCGCCGCACCGACGCCGACGCCTACACCCTCTCCCTGGAGCAGGTCGCCGAACGGGCCGCGCAGGCCTGGGAGGTGGGCGCCACCGAGGTGTGCATGCAGGGCGGCATCCACCCGGACCTGCCCGGCACCGCCTACTTCGACATCGCCCGCGCGGTGAAGGAACGGGTGCCCGGGATCCACGTGCACGCGTTCTCCCCGATGGAGGTGGTCAACGGCGCGACCCGGACCGGGCTCTCGATCCGAGACTGGCTGCAGCGGGCCAAGGAGTCGGGCCTGGACACCATCCCGGGCACCGCCGCCGAGATCCTGGACGACGAGGTCCGCTGGGTGCTCACCAAGGGCAAGCTGCCGGCCGCGACCTGGGTCGAGGTGGTCACCACCGCGCACGAGCTGGGCATCCGTTCCTCGTCCACGATGATGTACGGGCACGTGGACACCCCTAAGCACTGGCTCGGCCACCTGCGGCTGCTCGCCGACATCCAGCAGCGCACCGGTGGTTTCACCGAGTTCGTCACCCTCCCGTTCATCCACACCAACGCCCCGGTCTACCTGGCCGGCATCGCCCGCCCCGGCCCGACCGCCCGGGACAACCGCGCCGTGGTCGCCATGGCCCGGCTGCTGCTGCACCCGCACATCCCCAACATCCAGACCAGCTGGGTGAAGCTGGGCACCGAAGGCGCGGCCGAGATGCTCCGCTCGGGCGCCAACGACCTGGGCGGCACGCTGATGGAGGAGACCATCTCGCGGATGGCCGGCTCGGCGTACGGCAGCTACAAGTCGGTGCGCGACCTCCAGGCGATCGCCGAGGCCGCGGGCCGCCCCCACCGCCAGCGCACCACCCTCTACGGCGAGGTGCCGGCCGAGCGGCAGGCGGCGGCGCTGGCCTCGGACGGGCACCTGCCGGAGCTGCTCCCGGTGCTGGACTAAGGCCTGTCCGGCCTGGGCCGGTCCAGGCCGACCGCGGGACCCCGGCCGTCGCGGAGACGGCGGTCGGGGCGGGGACGGCGGCCGGGGCGGGGAACCGAAGTGCGAGGGACGCCGTCGTTTCGCTCGCGCCTTCGAATACAGTGCCAGGGCGCGCGGCGGCCGTGCGTCGCGCGGACCCGCCCCCCGACCCCGACGAAAGGCGCCCCGTCGTGATGCCCCTGTGGTCACGAGCCCAGCAGCAGGACTTCCGCAGCCGGGTGCGGGGCTGCCTGCTCGGCGGTGCCATCGGTGACGCGCTCGGCGCCGGCGTCGAGTTCGAGTCGCTGGAGAAGATCCGGGCCCAGCACGGCCCGCGGGGCGTCACCGGCTACGTCCCCGCCTACGGGCGCACCGGCGCCGTCACCGACGACACCCAGCTCAGCCTGTTCACCGTGGACGGCCTGATCCGGGCCCACATCCGGCGCGACACCGGCAGCTGGCACCCGCCCACCGACCTGCACCTGGCCTACCTGCGCTGGGCCGCCACCCAGCGCGACTGGGGCCCGGACGAGCGCCGCCCCGACCTCGGCTGGCTCGGTCGCGAGGAGTGGCTGTACGCCCAGCGCGCCCCCGGCCAGGGCTGCCTCACCGGCCTGACCGGGCCGGACGGCGAGCGGCTCGGCACCCTGGAGCGCCCCAAGAACCCGCACTCCAAGGGCTGCGGCACGGTGGTGCGGGCGGCGCCGTTCGGGCTGCTCACCACCTGGGAACCGGGCCTGGTCTTCCAACTCGCGGTGGAGTGCTCGGTCCTCACCCACGGCCACCCGACCGGCTACCTGGCGGCGGGCGCGTTCGCGGTGATCGTCCAGTCGGTGGCCCGTGGCGGCACCCTGGAGGAGGGCGTCCACCTCGCGCTGGCGCTGCTCTCCGAGCGGCAGGCGCACGAGGAGACCACGGCCGCGCTGCGGGCCGCGCTGGACGCCGTCCGGGCCGGCGAGCCGTCCGCCGAGCGGGTCGAGGCGCTGGGGGAGGGCTGGGTCGCCGAGGAGGCGCTGGCGATCGCGGTCTACTGCGCCCTGGTCGCCCACGACGTGCGCTCGGGCCTGCTGTTGGCGGTCAACCACTCCGGGGACAGCGACTCCACCGGCGCGATCTGCGGCAACCTGCTCGGGGTGCTGCACGGCGACACCGCGCTGCCGCCGGGCCTGCTGGCGGGGCTGGAGGGACGTGGCGCGATCCTCGAACTCGCCGACGACTTCGCGCTGGAGCTGATGCACGGCACCGAACTGCACGACCGGCAGACCCCGGAGGGCGTCAACTGGTCGGTCCGGTACCCGGTGGTGCACTGAACGAACGCCGTGAAACGGCAGTTGCCCGTAGCATCGGCCGCCGCTCGGGGCGACGGACGGCGCTACGGGCAACTCGTCCGAGCACGGATCCCGGTCAGGCCTCGCCGAAGGCGCCCGCCGCCGCGGCCGACGCGAACGCGTTCCAGGCCTCGGTGGAGAAGAGCAGCTGCGGGCCGAGCGGGTCCTTGGAGTCCCGGACCGCCACCGCCCCGGCGGCAGGTCCGGCGATCTCCACACAGGCGCCCTGGCCACCGCTGTGACTGCTCTTGCGCCAGGGGGTTCCGTACTCGGAGGGGGTGCTCATTCGTGGTATCCCTTTTCGATGTCGGCTATCAGCGACCGGCTCTCCGCGACACCGAGTGCGGCCGCTCTCAGGTAGTCGTAAAGACCGGTATAGCGGCGCACGTCGGCCTCCTTCTCCAGGTAGAGATCGCTCGTCACACCTTCGAAGTAGACAACCGTGGAATCGGCTGACTCCGGGAACTCCAGCAGGGAGAATGTCCCGGTCATGCCGGGATGGGCGCCGTGCGAGAACGGGATCACCTGGATGGTGATGTTCGGGCGCAGGCTGAGCTCCAGCATCTGCTGCAGCTGCCGGGCCATGATCTCCCGGCTGCCGACCTCGCGGCGCAGCGCCGCCTCGTCTATGACGGTCCACAGGCTGCCGAGCTGGTTCTCGCCGTGGACGCGCTCCTGGCGCTTCATCCGCACCTGCACCCGGCGCTGCACCGCGATCGCGTCGGTGTCCGGCTGGGTGCCCTCGACCACGGCCTGGGCGTACTGCTCGGTCTGGAGCAGCCCCGGGATGAAGGAGGACTCGTAGGCGCGGATCGAGGAGGCCTCGGCCTCCAGGCCGATGTAGACGCTGTACGGGGTCGGCATGTCGTTGAAGTCGTGCCACCAGCCGCGCTGGCGGGACTCCTTGGCCATCTCCATCAGGCTGCTGCGCATCTGTTCGTCGGACACGTTGTAGACGTCGCAGAGGTCGCGCACGTCGCGCTGGCTGATGCTGCGACGGCCGTTCTCGAGCCGACTGATCTTCGACTGGGAGACCATCAGCCGGCCGGCGACCTCCTCCGCCGTCATCCCGAGGCCCTCGCGGAGTTTTCGCAGCTCCGAGCCGAGGCGCCGGCGGCGCACGGTGGGATTGATGTTCGCGGACACGTCGACCTCCGGCCGGACCTCTGGTGATCGTTGGAACGGCAGCCCTCGGAACACTTCGGACATTGGGACCAACCCCCCTGACTTGGAGCAGCATGACACCTTGGGCCAGGTCGGCGCCGGGGAATCACAGCAGCGCAGTAGAACAGATCATCGGAAAAGCGCTTCTGTGAGACAGCGCAAGCCCCCAGGTGGTAATGCGGCTCGACGACTCGAACCGGTGGTTCCGGAAGGCCGCGACGGGCCTCCGGGAACGGCAGAGGGGCGGTCGCCGGGCGACTTGCGTCGCGGGGCGACCGCCCCTCCGTGCTTCTTGTGCTTCTTGTGCTTCTTGTGGTGCTGGTGGTGCGGGGCGGCGCGCAGGGTCGCCCGCCGCCCTCGGGCGGCGCGGACGGGACGGTGTGCGCCGTCGGACGTGTCGTCGGCGGGCCGGACTCGGCCCGCCGGGGTCCTTGTGGTCAGCGGCCGACCGGGATCAGCGGCCCGCCCGGATCAGCGGACCCCGACCCGAGGAGCGGAGACCCGCCCGCCGGAGGCCCGGCCCCCCGCGCGGGCACCGGAGCGGCCGGTGCCGGTGCCGGTCCCGGAAGCCTGGGAAGAACGGTTCTGCTGCGCCGGCAGGCCGTTCTGCACGTCCATCACGGCGTGCGCGACCATCCCGCCGAGCGGGTCGTACCGGATCAGGTCGCGCAGCCGAGACCGCGAAGAGCGGCCCTCGTTGCCCGGGTACAGGTGCTTGCCCAGCCCCACCGAGTGGGCGAGGGCCGCGAGCGCGGCCGTCCGCGGGTCCGGCGGCACACCGGTGCGGATCGCGGTGTCCAGCCGCTGCTTGATCGCGGCGTTGGTGCAGTCGTCGGACGCCTGGTACCGGGTCGTCGGCAGCACCCCGCACACCTGGCCGGCCACGGCGGTGACCATGCCGCAGCGCTCCAGGTGCGCCAGGTACGTCTGCCGAAGCCCCAGCCGGGGCCCGCCGATCCAGTGCGCCGCGCGGACCGGGCTGCCGCGTCGACGCAGCAGCTCCAGTGCGTGGTCAAGGGTCGGGTCGCCGGTCGGCCGTGCGAGCACGACGGCGATCCGGTCTCCCTCCGGTACGATCCGTCCGGCCAGGGACAGCTCGACGAGCTGCGCCCCGGCGAGTCCGAGGTCGAGGGTCTGCGGCTGCGCCGTGGTACCCGTGGTCGGGTCCAAAGCGAGCAGCAAGAGTTCCTCGGGAACAGTTCTGCGGCTCTTGCCCATCCAAGCCTCCCCGCGTGGATGAGAGACAGGGTGACGCCTCTCACACGGGCTTGTCGAGTACGCCTCCGAATCGTGACCTTGCGGTGAAGGCGCGGAACCGGCGGCCGCGGCCCCGGCGTCTGACCGTTGAACAGACCGCGATGCGGCCGTGCGGCGGCAATAAGCGCCGGTCGGGCGGGGTGTGCGCGGCCGGATCGACCGCATGTGGCGGAGACTGTACAGGTACACGGGGCGGGGCGTCGGCTTCCCGAAATCGGGTCTGCCGGTGCCCCGCCGGGCGTTGAGGAGGCTGGGATACGTGGGCGAGTCCCCCGACAGGGTGCTGAGGGACGACGAGCGGGAGCGGGGCGGCGAACGCGAACGGACCGGTACGGCGGCCGGCACCGCTGAGGGTGCCGACGGCGGGTCGGTCGACCCGACGGCTGCCGGGGCGTCAGCCGGGGCCGTCACCAAGGCATCCGCGGAGACCACCACCGGGACGCCGGCCGGGTCCTCGGCCGCGGCGTCCGCCGAGCCCTCCTCCGACGCGTCCGTCGAGAAGCCGTCGGCGGGGGCCGGGGGCGGCTCGACCGTACAGATCCGCGTCCGGGATGTGGACAGTCGGACGACGATGCTGCGCCTGCCGGTGGACAACAAGACCACCGCGCTGCGGCTGCCCGAGGAACTGCTGAAGGCCGCGGGTGACGACAGTTCTGATGGTGGGGCGGAGAAGGAGGAGTCGGCCTCGACGGCTGACGCGGCGAAGGAGACCGCCGAGCGGCCGTCCGGCGCCGACCCGCGTCTCACCATGCGGACGGCTGGCGCGGTGGCTGCGAAGGGTTCCGGGAAGGCTTCCGAGAGCGCTTCCGTGAAGGCCGCTGAGAAGGCTTCCGAGAAGGCCGAGAAGGCTGACGAGACCGAGAAGGCCGACGAGGCTGAGAAGGCGTCGGAGCGGCCCCTCGCGAAGACCGGTTCCGCGGCCGACACACCGGAGAAGGCGAAGCCGGCGGAGCGGGCCGACACGCCCGAGACCGCCGAGCCGAAGGAGTCCGCGGCGTCCGGGCAGCCCGCCGAGTCCGAGGAGTCCGCTGACTCCGACAAGGCCGCTGAGGCAGAGGCAGACGAGGCCGCCGAGTCCGACGAGACCGTTGAGTCCGACGAGCCGTACGACCCGACCAAGACCATGCTGCTCACCAAGCCCCCGGTCCCGACCGGCAAGGCCGAGAAGCTGGAGAAGCCCGAGCCGCTGGGTGCCCCCGCCGCCCCGGCCGCCGGCACCGTGCCCGAGCCCCCGGAGCCCGCCCCGCTGCCCGAGCCGGCGCCCGTCCCCGAGCCGGGGCCCGAGCCGCACCCGGCGCCCAAGCCCGTCCCCGAACCCGAGCCGACCCCGGGGCCCGAACCGCTGCCCAAGCCGGCCCCGAAGCCCGAGCCCGGTCCGGCCCCGGCGCCCACCCCGCTGCCCGAGCCCGACCCGCGGCCGGTGCCGCCCGTCCCGCCGCTGCCCGGGCCCGAGCCGCTGCCGGCCCCGCAGCCGCTGCCCTCGCCCGAGAGCACGGCCGAGGCGATGTCGGTCCTGGCCTCCCTCAACTCCCGCCCGGTCTCGCCGCTGCGCCGCGCGCTCAAGCGGATCACCATCTGGACGGTGTTCCTGGCCGTGGTGCTCGGTGCGGTCGCGGTGGCCCAGCTGCTGCGCCCGCTGCCGGACGCGAAGGTGAAGATGTCGGCTGCGGGCAGCTTCACCTTCTCCGGCGACGCGCTCGACCTCGCCTGGCCGGCCAAGGGCCAGTCCGCTGCCGAGGTGGTCGGCGTGGGCGGCCTCGGCAGTTCGGGCCAGGAGACCCCGGCCTCGATCGCCAGTGTCACCAAGGTGATGAACGCCTATCTGATCCTGCAGAAGTACCCGCTGAAGAAGGGTGAGAGCGGCCCGAAGATCACCGTCGACCCGCAGGCCGCGCAGGAGTCCGGCAACGGCGACGAGTCCCGGGTGACGCTCACCGCGGGTCAGGTGCTCACCGAGTACCAGGCGCTGGAGCTGCTGATGCTGCCGTCCGCCAACAACGTGGCCCGGCTGCTCGCCCGCTTCCACTCCGGCTCCGAGGAGGCGTTCGTCAAGCTGATGAACGACACCGCGGCCAAGTTCGGCATGAGCAACACGACCTACGCCGACCCGGCGGGCTTCAACGCGGACACCAAGTCCACCGCCAAGGACCAGTTGAAGCTGGCGGAGCAGGTCATGCAGGACGAGATCTTCCGGCAGATCGTCTCCACCCCGGACACGACCCTCAACGGCGTGAAGATCCTCAACACCAACAACCTGATCAACCCGAAGACCGGCGTCATCGGCGTCAAGACCGGCTCCAGCACCCCGGCCGGCGGCTGCCTGATGTGGGCCGCGTACAAGGAGATCGGCGGCGTGAAGCGGCTGATCCTCGGCGTCACCCTGGGCCAGCAGGCCACCTCGCCCAAGGAGGGTGACGGCATCCTGCCGACCGTGCTGAAGGTCAGCGGCAAGCAGATCCAGGCCGCGCAGAACGGGCTGACCGGCCAGACCGTGGTGAAGAAGGGCGACGTCGTCGGCTCGGTGGACGACGGCCTCGGCGGCAGGATCCCGGTCGTCGCGACCAAGGACCTCGTGGTGGCGGGCTTCCCCGGCATCAGCGGCACGATCACCCTGGACCCGGCCAAGCTCAGCCACAACGAGAAGGCCGGCAAGGAGGTCGGCACGCTGCGGGTGGGCGCGGGCGACAGCAAGGTGGAGGTCCCGGTGGCCCTCCAGTCCGACCTGAACCCGCCGTCCATCCAGTCCCGACTGCTGCGCCTGCTGTGAGCGCGTCGAACGGTTGAACGACCGAAGGGGGAGCCGGAGAAATCCGGCTCCCCCTTCTCCGTCATTCCGGCTTTTCCGCGGTCCCGGGTCGGGTGTCCTGGGGCCGGGTGTCTCAGGTCGCGGGGTCGAGCAGCGCGAGGGTGAGACCGCCGAGCGGCACCACCTTGTCCGGCGCGCCGTACCGCTGCCTGAGCGGCTGCGCCTGCTCCTCCGTCAGGGACGCCAGCGGGTCCGAGGTGTCCCCGAGGACCAGCAGCCAGACCCGCGGTACGTCCCCCAGACAGGCCTCCGGTCGCGGGCAGGGCTCGGGGGCCAGCTCCTCGGCGTCCTCGGCGCTGCGCGCGACGAACACCGGGAACGGCTGGACCTCCGGACGCAGGTAGTAGCTGACGCCCGGCCAGACCATCGCCCAGGACTGGTCGCCCATCGGGGCCGCCAGCCCGTCCCCGGGACGGTACCCGGCGGTGATCTCCTCGGCCGCCGCCCGGAACGGCTCCTTGGAGTGGGTGTGCGCGTCCGCGTACCGCACCGCGGGCTGCTCGGGCAGCGCCGCCACGGCCGGGAGGGCGAGCAGGCCCACCGCCAGCAGCCTGGCCGTCGCCACGGCCGCCCGCGGCTGGGCGGTCCGCCCCGGCGCCCACCGCCGCCCGGCCCGGGCCGCCACCGCGCGGTACACCGCCGCGACCCCGCCCCCGGCCAGTACCGCCCAGGCGGGCACCGTGAAGAGCAGGTACCGGTCGAGGAAGTACGAGGTGGTGCCCCGCGAAACCAGCCAGACGCCCACCACCGGCAGCGCCGCCAGCAGCAGCAACTGCCAGGCCCGCACCCGTCGGCCGGGCAGCAACAGCGCGGGTAGCGCCAGCAGGACGAAGGCCTGGGCCACCTGGTCCGAGCCGAAGAGGTGCCCGCCGAAGTCGGTCAGGTCGGAGAAGGACGGCGTCTTGATCCAGCCGAGCTGCCGGTCGGACTGCCGGCTGCCGAGCAGCGCCACCGGCAGCACCGGCAGCACCGCCGCGGTCACGGCGACCGGGTACTGCCACCGGATCCGCCGTTCCGCCCCCGTCCGGGTGCGCCACAGGTGCAGCAGCACCAGCGCGGCCTGCCCGGCGACCGTACTGAACGAGACCAGGTGCCAGGCCCCGGCCAGCGCCATCGCCACGGAGTACGGCGCCCAGCGCCGCAGGCCCGGCCGCTCCAGCGCCCGCAACAGGAAGTAGGTGGCGGCCGCGATCGAGCAGGTCGCCAGTGCGTAGGCGCGCGCCTCCTGGGCGTAGTGGGACACCTGGGGCGGCACCGTGAACAGCAGCCCCGCGCCGATCGCCGCGAACCGGTCGCCGAACAGCCGCTCGGCGGTCAGCGCGACGAAGGCGGCCGCTGCCGCCATCGCCAGCACGGAGGGTATTCGCAGGGCCACCGCCGAGTCGCCGAACACCGTCGTCCAGCCGTGCATCAGCAGGTAGTACGTGCCGTTGCTGGCGTCTATGTGCTGGAGCAGCCGCAGCAGGTCGCCCAGCGAGCGGGTGGCCACCGTCCAGGTCGCCATCTCGTCCCGCCACAGCTCGGGCGTGCCCAGTCGGTACGACCCGACGCCCAGCATCACCACCGCCGGCCAGAACCACACCTGCCCCGGCAAGCGGACGGCCGTGCGCACAGCTGGTGTCATCAGGGCCTTCATCTCCTTCGGGCGGCACGCCGGGGCGATTCGAACACTTCGCGGCAGGCTACTTGACCTGCCCTGACGCCCCGTCGGCGCCCGCCCCCCGACCACCACCCCCGGCCACCACCCCCCAGCCGACCCCCGATCCGGTACGCTGTGAACGGCCTGGTCACTGACCGGCCGCGCCTCAGTAGCTCAGGGGATAGAGCACGGCTCTCCTAAAGCCGGTGTCGCAGGTTCGATTCCTGTCTGGGGCACATCACGGCACCGCAGCCCGCAGGCCCCCCGTCCGACCTCGGACGGGGGGCCTGCGGCGTTGTTCCCGGAGGCGTCAGCGGACGGGCTCGTCCGGGCGGTCGCGGGGATCGTCCAGCTCCGCGTCCTCGGCGTGCGGCGCTCGGACGTAGGGCACGATGACCCGCTGAACCCGGGGCCGGGTACGCCAGTTGACCCGTCGTACGTCCCGGGCCAGCGCGCCCGGGCGCCAGAGCTCGATCACGGCGGTCACGACGCCCAGTACGACGCCGGCCGCCAGCCAGCCCGCCAGTACGTCGCTGGGCCAGTGCACCCCGAGGGCGACCCGGGTCCAGCCGATGGCGAGCACCGTCCCGGCGGCCACCGCGCAGGCGGCGGTCCGGCCGCGGCGGTGGACCCGGTACCAGACCAGGCCGACCAGGACGGCGCAGGTGATCGCCGAGGCCATCGCGTGCCCGGAGGGGAAGGCCGGGCCGCCGGCGTGCGAGACCGGGTCGTTGAAGGCGGGGCGCGGGCGGTCGACGGCCAGCTTCAGCGCCCACTGGGCGCCCCAGCCGACCAGGGCCTGGGAGGCCACCCAGCCGGCCAGCACCCGGGCGCCGATCAACAGGAGCCAGGCGGCGGCGACGCCGAGAAGTGCACGCATCGTGACGGGGCCGCCGATGTCGGAGAGGGTCTGCACGGCGGCGGTCCAGATCCGGTGCTCCCGTGCGTAGATGTGGAGTTCGCTGATCCAGTGCTGGTCAAACTCGTGCAGAGGGTGCCAGTGGCCCGTTACCAGCGTCGCCAGGAGGCCGAACAGCGCGGCGCAACCCAGCGCGAGCGCGGCGTCCCGAAGGAGGCCGCGATGACGCACGGTGACGGAGGTCGAGCTGTTGGTCAGGTGCATGCCTGACACCTTCCCAGCGTGCTGTGCCGATCGGGAGCTGGACCGATAGCGATTTGGCATCTTTTGTGGGGAGGACCTGCGCGCGCCCGGGGGGGCGGGTGGATGTCGGGGGTTCGCGGGAACGTGCGCGGCCGTCCGCGGGTTCAGCGGGTGGGCGGCGGTTGCATGGAGAGTCGGTGAGGAGGCGTCCCGGTTGATTGCGCGAAGTGATCACATGCGGGCGCATTGGGTGTCCGGCCGGTCACCGAGCGTCCAGAACCGGGGTGAAAACCGGCAGGATACTGCATCGCGGGGAAGAATCTGAGTGACTTGGGAATGTTGTCCGGATTCTGTTCGTTGGATCGTTACGTGTGAGGCCCCAAGGGGCCCGCACTTCTTGCCCTCACGGGCAGGCAGGCAGACCTCGGCAACACCAGTCAAAGGGAGCAAGCATGGCCACCCGTGCCGTCGTTCGCGACAGGGCCGACCGGAGTCGCGCGGCCCGCCCGACCAACCTTGAGGCCGACCGCGACCTGGTCGGCATGTACCTCGACGAGATCGCCAGGACGCCCCTGCTCGATGCCGCCGAGGAGGTCGAGCTCTCGCTGCGGATCGAGGCCGGCGTGTACGCCCAGCATCTGCTGGACGAGGACGGACTTCCGGACGGTGTCACGCGCGAGGAGCTGGAGGCGATAGCCGAGGACGCGGAGCGCGCCAAGGACGTGTTCATCCGCTCCAACCTCCGCCTGGTGGTCGCGGTCGCCCGCCGCTACCCGCGCAGCGGCCTCCCGTTGCTGGACCTCATCCAGGAGGGCAACGCAGGCCTGGTGCGTGCCGTCGAGAAGTTCGACTACGCCAAGGGTTTCAAGTTCTCCACCTATGCCACCTGGTGGATCCGGCAGGCGATCACCCGTTCCATCGCCGACCAGTCCCGCACCATCCGGCTGCCCGTGCACCTGGTCGAGGAGCTCGGCCGGATCCGACGGGTGCAGCGCGAGAAGTCCAAGGAGCTGGGCCGGGAGCCCGAGCCGGCCGAGATCGCGGCCGAGCTGGACACCACCGAGGCCCGGATCAAGGACGTGCTGGACTGGGCGCGCGACCCGGTCAGCCTCAACATGTCGGTCGACGACGAGGGTGAGACCCAGTTCGGTGACCTGGTCGAGGACACCGGGGCGACGTCCCCCGAGGACGCCGTGATGGTCATGCTCCGCCGCGAGGAGCTGGACGGCCTGATCGGGCGGTTGGACGACCGCACGGCCTCGATCATCCGCTCCCGCTACGGCATGGAGGACGGCCGCGAGCGCACCCTGACCGAGGTGGGCAAGCAGCACGGCCTCACCCGCGAGCGGATCCGCCAGATCGAGAAGCACGCGCTCGCCGAGCTGAAGAAGATCGCCGACCACGCGGGCTTCGAGGCCGCCTGAGGAGCCGCCTGACGAACGAGCCCACGGACGGCCGAGCCCGTCTCGGCCGGGCAACCGAGCCCGTCTGCCCCCGGGCCCTGGTGCGGAGCGCTCCGCACCAGGGCCCGAGGGGTGCCACGGGGCTCCTAAGTTTGAGAGGAAAGAAGACC
>NZ_JBHTTU010000019.1:46288-117818 GCF_042794375.1 Kitasatospora sp. NPDC056531
AGGGGCCATCGGGGAATCCGCCAGAAAAAAGACCCCAGGGAGAACAGAGCCCTTGGGAGAGAAAAAACCGCCCCCTTCTCCCCCGGGCCCGTGGGGGGAACCCCCCCACACAGGGCCCCGCGGCGTGCCACGGGGCTCTTAGGCTGGAGGGACAGGACGGCCCGGGTGATCAGGGGAGTGGACAGAGTGAGCGAGCAGGAACAGAGCCGGCAGGGGCGGGTCCGGCAGGAGCAGGGCGAGCAGCCGTCGGCGGACCAGCAGCCGGCGACCCGGCGGGCGGCCGCGGCCAAGGCCCGGCTGGTCTTCCGGGACCCGTTGGACCAGCAGTCCCGGGACGACACCGACTCCGGCTGGGGCGAGCGCCCCGGGGCGGGGGAGAGCGGTGGGCGGGGGCTGGACTGGTACCTGAGTCAGCGTCCGCCGCACCACGGGGACTGAGGCCTGTCTGACAATTCCCGCCGGGCGCTCATTGTCGGACACGGCCTAGCGCGCCGTGACCAGCGCGTCGCGGATCTCGGTCAGCAGTTGGACCTCCGTGGCCTCGGCCTCCGCCGCCACCTCGACGGCGGACTTGCGCCTGGCCGCCATCCTGTTCATCGGCGCGATCAGAACGAAGTAGACGACGGCCGCAGTGATCAGGAACTGCAGGGCGGCGCTGAGCACCGACCCCCACATGATGAGGATTCCGGACGTGACCTCACCGGTGGCGCTCACCTCGCAAGGACCCTTGAGGCAGGAGCTGTAGGACGTCAGGTCCTTCGTCCCGAACACGCCGACGATCGGATTGATCACGCCCTTGACGAAGGCGTTGACGATGTTGGTGAAAGCCGCGCCGATGACCACGGCGACGGCGAGTTCGACGACATTTCCACGCAGCAGGAATTCCTTGAAGCCTTTCATGCCGCCTCGAACGACGAAGTCGTTCCGGGGTTACGGGTGATCCTCCGCAGGCCCGGATTGACAACCCGGACGGCCCACCGCACCCCCTGAGGGCGGCGGTAGCCCCGCCCGCGCGGGCCCGAGCGCCAGCGCCGCCGCCACCGCGAGCAGCACCAGCGCGGGCACCCCCGCCCGCCGCCGGACGGCCCGGCGCCAGCGGTGCCACCCGCCGCAGCCGCGCCGGATCGGGGGGAAGCTCGGTACCTCCCGCCGGGGCGGCACGGTGGGCGCGGGCAGCGGGACGGACAGGCTCGTGGTCGTCATCGACGTGACCTCCGGACTCGATCGATCGGTCTCTGGTGACCCACACGATGCGCGCCCCGGGTGCTACCGGAAAGCCCTGTCCCCAAACCTGTGGATAAACCCGCCCCTGTGGACAACTTCGTACACTCGCGCGAGTGAGACCGACCTCCGCAAGCTGACGAAACCCCGCGCCGGACGGCGAACAGGGCAAGCGGAAAGGCCCGCCGCCCCCGCGTGAGCGGGGCCGACGGGCCTTTCGCGAAGCTTCCGAGCACTCGCCGGATGCCGATCCGGCGCCGAGCGCCCAGCGCCGGGCGCCGGGCGCCGAGGTCAGCTCGCGGCCGGAGCCGGGCTGCTGGACGAACTCGACGAGCTGGACGAGGACGACGAGCTCGAGCCCGTCGAGGACGTCGCGGACGACGACGTCGAGGAGCCGGAGGACGAACCCGCGCCCACCGAGCTGCTGGAGGACGAGCGGCTGTCGGTCCGGTAGAAGCCCGAGCCCTTGAACACGACGCCCACGGCCGAGAAGACCTTGCGGAGCCGTCCCTGGCAGTCGGGGCACGTGGTCAGCGCCTCGTCGGTGAACTTCTGCACCGCCTCCAGGCCGTTGCCGCACTCGGTGCACTGGTACTGGTACGTGGGCACTTGTCTTCCTCCTGGCACTCTCGCCTGATGAGTGCTAACGATGGTCAATGATGCGGTATTCCGTTGGATCAGTCCAGCGAATCCGGTGTGAGATGAGCCGGTACCGGGCCGCGTCCGACCGCCCGGTCAGCCCTTGACCGCACCGACCAGCTGCGCCGCACCGCCGCGCTCGGCGGATCCCGCCACCACGCGGCCCGCCCCGCTCGGCGCGACCAGCAGGTGCCGCAGCGACACCAGTGCGGCCAGCCCCAGCCCGGTACCGGCGAGCGGCACCAGGAACCCGGTGGACGGCCCGTGGCTGTCGATCAGTCGCCCGGCCACCATCGAGCCGACCGCCAGGCCCAGGCCGATGGCGCCGGTCAGCCAGGTGAACGCCTCGGTCTTGGCCCCGTCCTCGACCAGCGTCTCGACCAGGGTGTAGCCGCTGATCAGGGTCGGCGCGATGGCCAGGCCGCAGACCAGCCCGGCGATCGAGAGCGTGACCAGGTTGGGCATCGCCCACAGCGTCGAGCAGCCCACCACCAGCAGTGCGTAGCTGATGATCATCCGGTGCTGGACGGCCCGGCGCCAGGCGATGACGCCGTAGAGCACGCCCGCCACCATCGAGCCGCCGGCGAAGATCCCGTACACCGTGCCGGCGGCACCGTGCTGGCCGACCGAGTCGGCGAAGGCGTTCACCGAGACCTGCATGCCGCCGAACACGGCCCCCACCCCGAGGATCACGCCGGCCAGCAGTCGGACGCCGGGCGAGGCCAGCGCGGAGGCGCGCCGCGCGCCGGGCTGCGGCGTGATCCGAGCCGGGGCGGTGCGGCGCTGGGCGGCGAAGGCCAGGCCGCCGACGAAGGTCAGCGCGGCCTCCGTGATCAGGGCGGTGGCGGGGCTGACCGAGGTGGCGATCTTGGCGGCCAGGATCGGACCGACCACGAAGGTGAACTCGTCCGTCACGGACTCGAAGGCGAACGCGGTGCTCACCTTGGCCGCGGAGGAGGCGGAGGCGCCGTCGGCGCCGATCGTGGCCACCCAGCGGGCCCGGACCATCGCGCCGATCTGCGGAACGCTCGCGCCGGCCGGCACGGCGGCCAGGAACAGGCTCCAGGCGGGCGCGTGGCCGAGCGCGAGGGCGATCAGCAGAGCGACCGAGGCCGCGTGCACCACGACGGTCGGGACGAGGACGGCGGCCTGGCCGTACCGGTCGGCGAGCCGCCCGGTCTGCGGGCCGATCAGGGCCTGGGCGACGGCGGCGATCGCCGTGACGGTGCCGGCGGTGCCGTACGAGCCGTGGGTGTCCTTGACGAGCAGCAGGATGCCCATGCTGAGCATCGCGTAGGGCAGTCGCGCGATGAGGGCGGGGACCAGGAACGTCCACGCGCCGGGCGTGCGCAGCAGTGCGCCGTACCCGACCTTGGCGGGCGCCGCCGCGATGGGGTCGGCGGGGTGCGCGGTGGTGTCCGCGGTGGTCTCCGCGGCGATGTCGACCGTTCGGCGGGCCGTCACGGTCGGTCCTTCCTGCTGCCTGGTAGCGCGGCAGGGCATGGGGTGGCCCCGACGGCGCCGAGAGTCGTCCTCTCGCGCGTCGACCGGGGTAGATACCGGGTCGGCCGGGCCTGGTGGGCCGGGGCCTAACCGCGGCCGCCGAGCGGTCGCGCCAACTCTGCGTCAGGCAGATGCTGGGGGTGGTCTAGCGGTAGTTATACGGCGTAGTCGAACCAGCATACAGTTACGCGCGTAGATTCCGCCAGGCCACCCGATCCCGCCAGGCCACCCGATCCTGCCAGGTCACCCCCGGCGGCGGGGCTCAGCGCCCGTTCAGCCAGTCCGCCAGCTTTCCGCCCTTGTCCACGGCCCGCAGCCGCCGCTCCGCGGCCTCGCCGACCTCGTCCGTGGTGACCACCAGCAGCTCGTCCCCGCCGCGCAGCACCGTCGCCTTGTCCGGCACGAAGGAGCTGCCCTCGCGCACGACCAGGGTGACCGCTGCCCCCTTGGGCAGCCGCAGCTCACCGACCTCCACACCGGACATCCGCGAGGTCGGCGAGAGCGTGACCGACAGCAGGTGCCCGTGCAGCTTCTCCAGCGGCGCGGACTCGATGTCGAGGTCCTGGCCCATCGCGCCCTCGCCGATCCGCAGCCGCTTGGCCATCCAGGGCAGCGTCGGCCCCTGGAGCAGGGTGAAGACGACGACCAGGATGAAGACGATGTTGAACACGTCCGCGGCCTGGTGCGCGCCGGAGACCACCGGGATGGTGGCCAGCACGATGGGCACCGCCCCGCGCAGTCCGGCCCAGCTCAGCAGCGCCTGCTCGCGGCCGGGCACCTTGAACGGGGTCAGCGTGAGCACCACGGAGAGCGGCCGGGCCAGGAAGACCAGCACCCCGCCGATCACCAGTGCCGGCACCACCGCGTCGCCCATGCTCTCGGGCGCGGCGAGCAGTCCGAGCAGCACGAACATGCCGATCTGCCCGATCCATGCCAGCCCGTCGGCGAACCCGCGCACGGCCGGTCCGTGCGGCAGCTTGGAGTTCCCGAGGATCACCGCGCTGATGTAGACGGCGAGGAAGCCGGAGCCGTGCAGCAGCGCACCGCCGGCGTAGGCGAGCACGGTCAGCGCCACCACGGCGATCGGGTACAGGCCCGAGGAGGGCAGCGCGACGTGCTTGACCGCGAACGCGCCCAGCTTGCCGACGGCCAGGCCGACCGCCGCGCCGATCGCCAGCTCGGCGACGATCGTGCCGAGCAGGACGTACCAGGAGTCCGGCTCGCCGACGGAGGCGAAGGCGACGACCAGGATGACCACGGGCGCGTCGTTGAAGCCGGACTCGGCCTCCAGCAGGCCGGTGAGCCGGTGCGGAAGCGGGACCGTCCGCAGCACCGAGAAGACGGCGGCGGCGTCGGTGGAGGAGACGATCGCGCCGAGCAGCAGCGAGGTCCGCCAGTCCAGGCCGACCAGCCAGTGCGCGCCAGCCGCGGTGACGAAGACGCTGATCCCGACGCCGACGGTGGCCAGCACGGTGGCCGCCGGCATCGCCGGCTTGACCTCGCGCCAGCTGGTCTTGAGGCCGCCCTCGGCCAGGATCATCACGAGCGCCGCGTAGCCGAGCACCTGGGTCAGCTCGGCATCGTTGAAGGTGACGCCGATTCCGTTCTGGCCCAGTGCGACGCCGATCCCGAGGTAGATCAGCAGACTGGGCAGCCCTGATCGGGTCGAGAACCGCACGGCGACCACCGCGACAAGGAGGACTACGGAGGCTTCGAGCAGGAGCTGGTTCAGGTGGGCGACGTTCACGCAGTGGCACCTCGGGCAGGCATGGGCGGGCGGGGTGTCAGGTGGTGCTGGGTCGTGCTGGGGGGGGTCGGAGCCGCTGGGTGGCTCCGAGCATGAGCGGGCGCCGTGGGCGGCGCGCGCGGAGACCCGTTAAGAAAGCGTCAATGCTCCTCTTGCGGATCGTTACTCAGTCTAACATTTTGCCATATCTTTAGTTTGACTGCCTCCGTCGCTGCCCACCCGGCCCGTTCCAGGCCGCTCCTTGACCTCCCGAGATCCCGCCCGGAGCGTCCCCCGTGCACGCCGGTCCGCGGACTCGGCCTAATGTGGTGCCCTGTCACGGCCCCAGGCCCTGGACACGCCCGCCCGCCCCGAAGTCAGGACCGCAAGGACCCAGATGCCCCGCTCGAAGAAGTTCCGGCGCGCCCGTCTGATCGTGATCGTGCTGGTCGTGCTGCTGGTGGCCGGTGTCGGCTACGGCGGCTACCGCGGGGTCACCGCGGTCCGCGCGTCCTTCCCGGAGGTGGACGGCAGCGTCAAGGTGGCGGGCCTGAGCGCGCCGGTCGACGTCAAGCGCGACGCCAACGGCATCCCGCAGCTGTACGCGGACACCCCCGAGGACCTGTTCCGCGCCCAGGGCTACGTCCAGGCGCAGGACCGCTTCTGGGAGATGGACGTCCGCCGCCACATCACGGCCGGCCGGCTGTCCGAGATGTTCGGCGACAGCCAGGTCGACACCGACACCTTCATCCGCACCATGGGTTGGCGGCAGGTGGCGCAGAAGGAGTTCGACACCAAGCTGTCGCCCGAGACCAAGAAGTACCTGCAGGCCTACGCGGACGGCGTGAACGCCTGGCTGGGCGAGCACCCCGGCGGCGAGAAGGCCTCGCTGGAGTACGCCCTGCTCGGCGCCGTCAACAGCGGCTACAAGCCCGAGCAGTGGACCCCGGTCGACTCGGTGGCCTGGCTCAAGGCAATGGCCTGGAACCTCTCCGGGAACCTCCAGGAGGAGATCGACCGCTCGCTGCTGGCACAGGACTTCGGACCGGACAAGATCGCCGAGCTGTACCCGGAGTACCCGTACTCCCGCAACGGCACCATCGTGAAGACCGGCACCGTGAGCGGCGACACCTACAAGCCCGCCGACGGCTCCGCGCAGTCCGGCGCGGCCCCCGGCGCCGCCACCGCCCAGGGCGCGGCCACCACCAAGGCGCTGATGCAGGGCCTCACCGACCGGATCGACGCGATGCCGCAGCTGCTCGGCCGCCCCGGCCAGGGCATCGGTTCCAACTCCTGGGTGGTCGCCGGCTCGCACACCACCACCGGCAAGCCGCTGCTGGCCAACGACCCGCACCTCGGCCCCGGCCTGCCCTCGGTCTGGTACCAGATGGGCCTGCACTGCCGGACGGCCTCGCCGGCCTGCCAGTTCGACGTCTCCGGCTTCACCTTCGCCGGCATGCCCGGCGTGGTGATCGGCCACAACAAGGACATCGCCTGGGGCTTCACCAACCTCGGCGCCGACGTCACCGACCTCTACCTGGAGAAGGTCACCGGCCCGGACACCTACCAGGTGGACGGCAAGGACGTGAAGTTCGACCTCCGCAAGGAGACCATCAAGGTCGCCGGCGGCGAGGACCGCACCATCACCGTCCGCACCACCCAGACCGGCGCCCCGCTCATCTCCGACCAGAGCACCGAACAGCAGAACGTCGGCAAGTACGCCCCCAACGGCACCTCCGCCCCCGACCGCGGCACCGGCGGCTACGGCGTCGCCCTGCAGTGGACGGCGCTCAGCCCCGGCAAGACCTTGGACGCCGTCTTCGAGCTGGACAAGGCGAAGAACTGGGACGACTTCCGCAACGCCGCCAAGGACTTCGCCGTCCCCGCGCAGAACCTGATCTACGCCGACGCCAAGAACATCGGCTACCAGGCCCCGGGCGTCATCCCGGTCCGCGGCAAGGGCGACGGCTCCATGCCCGCCCCCGGCTGGGACGCCTCCTACCAGTGGAAGCCGGACCCGGTCCCCTTCACCGCGCTGCCCTGGAGCCTCAACCCGTCCGTGGGCTACATCGTCACCGCCAACCAGGCCGTGGTGGACCAGAGCTACAAGTACAACCTGACCAAGGACTGGGAGTACGGCACCCGGGCCAAGGAGATCACCGACCAGATCGAGGGCCTGCTCAAGAACAACGGCAAGATCTCACCGGACGACATGCAGAACCTGCAGCTGGACAACACCAGCATCATGGCCAAGACGCTGGTCCCGCTGCTGCTCAAGCAGCAGATCGACGACCCGTACGTGCGCGAGGCCCAGGACCTGCTGAAGGACTGGAACTTCCACCAGGACGCCGACTCGGCGGCCGCCGCCTACTACAACGGCGTCTGGCGCAACCTGCTCAGCCTCGCCTTCGGCCAGAAGTTCCCGGCCGACATCCGGGCCAAGGACAACTGCCTGCTGGTGCGCCAGCAGGACGATCCGACGAAGCCGGACAGCTCCAGCAAGATCGTCACCCAGTGCGGCACCCGCGACCCGGGCAAGGCCCAGCCGGACGGCGGCGACCGCTGGACCGAGGTGGTCCGCGCCCAGCTGGACAAGCCCGACAGCTCGTGGTGGACGTACATCGACTCCCAGCACAAGGAGCAGAAGGGCCTGGACAACCTGCTCAAGGAGGCGATGAAGAACGCCCGGCAGGACCTGACCTCGCTGCTCGGCAAGGACATCTCCACCTGGAGCTGGGGCCGCCTGCACAAGCTGGAGCTGCGCGAGCAGACCATGGGCACCGACAACTCCTCGATCGCCTCCGGCGTCGTCCACAAGCTGCTCAACCGCGGCCCCTACCGCCTCTCCGGCGGCTCGGCGGCGGTCGACGCGGCGGGCTGGAACGCGGCGGCCGGCTACCAGGTGGACTGGATCCCGTCGATGCGCATGGTGGTCGACCTGAACGACCTGGACTCCTCGCGCTGGATCAACGTCGGCGGCGAATCCGGCCACGCCTTCCACGCGAACTACAACGACCAGACCGACCTGTGGCTCAAGGGCAAGCTGCTGACCTGGGCCTTCACCCCGGACGCGGTGGAGAAGGCGACCAAGCACAAGCTGGTGCTCACCACCGGCTGACACCGGTACGACGCGCGGGAGGCCCCGCTCCCTTCCGGAGGGAGCGGGGCCTCCCGCGTCCCGGGGACCGCCCGCGGCTCACCCGAAGGTCCGCACCCCCGACGGCGTGACCGCCAGGTCCACCGGCCGGTCGTGCGACTCGGCCGGCACCCGCTCCAGCAGCTCGTGCTCGTACAGCAGCACCGCCAGCACCGGCCGCGCCCCGGCCCGCTCCAGCCGGGCCAGCACCCGGTCGTAGCTACCGCCGCCCCGGCCCAGCCGCAGCCCGTCGCGGTCCACCGCCAGGCCCGGCAGCAGCACCAGCGAGGCCCCCGTGACGGCCTCCGGCCCGAGCCGCGGCCCGACCGGCTCCAGCAGCCCGCGCCCGGCCGGGGCGAGCGCCCCGGGCCCCGCGTACTCGGCCCAGTCCAGGTCGTTGTCGGCAAGGAGCACCGGCAGCAGGACCCGCACGCCTTCCTCGCGCAGCGCGTCCAGCAGCGGCCTGGTCCCGGGCTCCGCGCCCACCGAGACGTACGCGGCCACCGTGGCGCCCGCCGCGGCCAGCTCCCAGGCGTGTCCGGCCAGCGCGAGCGCCGTCTCCGCGCGCGCCTCGGCCGAAAGTGCGCGGCGCCGCGTCAACAGCCGTGTCCTCAGGTCGCTCTTCTCGTTGTGCACCGGATCCTCCGCGTCCGCCAGACCATCGACGCGCAGAGCCTGACACGCGAAAGGGCGCCCCCGATTGTCCACCCCGCTGCTCGTCCAGGCCCTGGCCGCGCTGAGCGCCCCCGCGCTGGCCGGTGCCACCGTGCTCGGGCTGCGCACGCGCCGGGAGCGGGCCGAGGCCGCCGGGGAGCGGGAACGGCTGCGGGCGCGGGTCGCCGAACTGGAGGAGCGCTGCGCAGAGCTGCAGCGCACCGCCTCCTGCGACCCGCTCACCGGCGTGTGGAACTACCGCCACCTGCAGCTCACCCTGGACCGGGAGATCGAACGGGCCCGCCGCGCCGAGCACACCGACCAGGCCGACGGCCCGCGCCCGCTGGCCGTGCTGCTGCTGGAGATCACCGGGTTCGACGCGGTCATCGCCGAGCACGGCCGCGCCCGCGGCAACGCGATACTGCGCGACCTCGCCCAGCGGCTCGCGATGGAGATCCGCCGCGCCGACACCCTCGGCCGCTACAGCGGCCAGGAGTTCCTGGTGGTGCTGCCGGACACCGGCGCCGAGGGCGCCGCGCAGGTCGCCGAGCGCCTGGTCTGGTCGGTCCGCCGCCATCTGCTGCTCGACTGGTCCTCCGGCACCCGCGCGCCCCGGCCGGCCCACGGCAACGGCCTCACCGCCGCCGCCGGCGTCGCCGTGCTGCCCGAGGACGGCACCCACGCAGCCGTCCTGCTGCGGGCTGCCGACGCGGCGCTGGCCGAGGCCCGGGCGGCCGGCGGCGACTGCTGGCGGGCCGTCCCGCGGCCCGCGCAGCGTCCCACCGGGCGCCGTGAGCAGGCCGCTTCCGTTACGGAAGGGGCGGCGACTGCCGAGGGTGACCGTTCGGGAAAGGCGGGTAGTCTGTCCGCCTGTACCGGAGGGGACCCCCTCTCCCAGCCGGTCGCTTCCCATACGCCTGCCACCGTGGCCGTGCCCCGCGACGCGCTGTCCTAGCCGTCCGACGGCGCTCGGCCGGGCGAAAACGTGCCTGAGTAAGGTAAACGCATGACGACGACCACCTCCCGCATTCCGGTAACCAAGGCCGTGGTACCCGCAGCCGGACTGGGCACCCGCTTCCTCCCGGCGACCAAGGCCACCCCGAAGGAGATGCTGCCCGTCGTCGACAAGCCGGCGATCCAGTACGTCGTGGAGGAGGCCTCCGCGGCCGGCCTGTCCGACATACTGATGGTCACCGGCCGCAACAAGCGCGCGCTGGAGGACCACTTCGACCGCGCCTACGAGCTGGAGGAGCTCCTCGTCCGCAAGGGCGACGAGGACCGCCTGCGCCGGGTCCGTGAGTCCGTCGAGCTGGCCAACATGCACTACGTCCGCCAGGGCGACCCCAAGGGCCTCGGCCACGCCGTCTCGGTCGCCGAGCAGCACGTCGCCGGCCAGCCCTTCGCCGTCCTGCTCGGCGACGACCTGATCGACCCGCGCGACCCGCTGCTCGCCCGCATGATCGAGGTCCAGCAGGAGCTCGGTGGCTCGGTCGTCGCCCTCATGGAGGTCGACCCCTCCCAGATCCACCTGTACGGCTGCGCCGCCGTCAAGGCCAACGGCTTCGGCGAGGACGTCTTCCAGGTGACCGACCTGATCGAGAAGCCCGAGCCCGGCGAGGCCCCGTCCAACTACGCCGTCATCGGCCGCTACGTCCTCGACCCGCTGGTCTTCGACGTGCTGCGCGAGACCCCGCCCGGCCGCGGCGGCGAGATCCAGCTCACCGACGCCCTGCGCGAGCTGACCACCCGCGACGCCGCGGACGGCGGCCAGGTGCACGGCGTGCTCTTCAAGGGCCGCCGCTACGACACCGGCGACCGCGCCGACTACCTGCGCGCTATCGTCCGTCTGGCCGCCGAGCGCGAGGACCTGGGCCCGGAGTTCCGCTCCTGGCTCCGGGAGTTCGTCGGCTCCGAGCTGCAGGACTGACCCCACGACTAGAGAGCGAGCCGCCGATGACCGGGTCCACGGAGCACAGCACCACCCCCGCAGCCTGCTGCGACGGGTCCGCGGACCGGGCACCGGCGGCTCCTCGCTTCTGGACGGTGGACGAGCACCTCGCCGACGTGCTCGCCGCGGTCGGCCCGCTGCCCGCGATCGAGCTCCAGCTGCTCGACGCCCAGGGCTGCCGGCTCGACGAGGACGTGGTCGCCGACGGTGACCTGCCGCCCTTCGACAACAGCTCGATGGACGGCTACGCGGTCCGCACCGCCGACACCGAGGGCGCCACCGACACCTACCCGTCGGTGCTCCAGGTGGTCGGCGACATCGCCGCCGGCACGGGCGAACTGCCCAAGGTCGGCCCCGGCCAGGCCGCCCGGATCATGACCGGCGCCCCCGTGCCGCCCGGCGCCCAGGCCGTCGCCCCGGTCGAGTGGACCGACGGCGGCACCGGCACCGGGGTCGCCGCCGCCGCGATGACCGCGGCGGTCGCCGACGAGGAGGTCCGGGTGCTGCGCCCGGTCGCCGAGGGCGCGCACATCCGCCGCCGCGGCAGCGACGTCGCGGCCGGCGCCACCGTCCTGGAGGCCGGCACCCGGCTCGGCCCCACCCAGCTCGGCCTGCTCGCCGCGATCGGCCGGGCCACCGTGAAGGTCCGCCCGCGCCCCCGGGTGGTGGTGCTCTCCACCGGCAGCGAGCTCGTCCAGCCCGGCGAGCCGGTCGGGCCCGGGCAGATCGCCGACTCCAACAGCTTCACCCTCACCGCGGCCGCCCAGGAGGCCGGCGCCATCGCCTACCGGGTCGGCGCCGTCCCGGACGAGGCCGACCGGCTGCGCGTCGTCCTGGAGGACCAGCTCGGCCGGGCCGACCTGATCGTCACCAGCGGCGGGGTCAGCGTCGGCGCGTACGACGTGGTCAAGGAGGTCTTCGAGTCCTACGGCGGGGTCGACTTCCGGAAGCTGCGGATGCAGCCCGGCAAGCCGCAGGGCTTCGGCCGGATCGGCGGCGCGGCCGGGGTGCCGCTGCTCGCCCTGCCCGGCAACCCGGTGAGCGCCTACATCTCCTTCGAGCTCTTCGTCCGCCCGGTCATCCGCACCATGCTCGGCGCCGTCGACATCCACCGACCGGTGGTGCGCGCGCTCTGCCCGTCCGCGCTGCGCTCCCCGGCCGGCCGCCGGCAGTTCCTGCGCGGCCGCCACTCGGCGGCGGACGGCACCGTCGAGCCGGTGGGCGGCGCCGACTCGCACCTGGTCGGCGCGCTGGCCCGGGCGAACTGCCTGATCACCGTCCCCGAGGACGTCACCGAACTGCCGGCCGGCAGCGAGGTCGACGTGGTGTTGCTGGACTCCTGAGGCCGCCCCGAGCCGAAGGGGCGCGCCGGTGCCGAAAGGGGGAAGCGACCAGCGAGGCACGAGCGCCGGAGCGCCGACCGTCGGCGCCGGGTCAAGAGCGCCCGGAGGCGAGCGGGCGGGCGACAGAGCGGTACGGTAGCGCGGTATTCGACCTGCGCGCCCCTGGAGTTACCCGTGACGACACCGAGCCCCGGCGACCGCCTCACCCATGTCGACGAGCAGGGCGCGGCCCGGATGGTCGACGTCTCCGAGAAGGCCGCCACCGCGCGCACCGCCGTGGCGGCCGGGCGGGTCAGGGTCTCCCCGAAGGTGGTCGAGCTGTTGCGCGGCGAGGGCGTGCCCAAGGGCGACGCCCTCGCGGTGGCCCGGATCGCCGGGATCATGGGCGCCAAGAAGACCCCCGACCTGATCCCGCTCTGCCACCCGATCGCGGTCTCCGGGGTCAAGGTCGACCTCGCCGTCGCGGACGACGCGGTCGAGATCACCGCCACCGTGAAGACCGCCGACCGCACCGGCGTCGAGATGGAGGCGCTGACCTCGGTGACGGTGGCCGCGCTGACCGTGATCGACATGGTCAAGGCGGTGGACAAGGGCGCCAGCATCGAGTCCGTCCGGGTGCTCAGCAAGACCGGCGGCAAGAGCGGCGACTGGTTCGCGCCGGAGGTGTCGGCATGAGCGGGTCGGCCGGGAGGGCTTTGGCCGTCACCGTCTCCAACCGCGCCTCGGCCGGGGTCTACGAGGACAAGGGCGGCCCGCTGCTGGTGGCCGGCCTGACCGCGATGGGCTTCACCGTGGACGGCCCCCGGGTCGTCCCGGACGGCGAGCCGGTGGAGACCGTCCTGCGCGAGGCCGTCGCCGCCGGCTACGACGTGGTGCTGACCACCGGCGGCACCGGCATCTCGCCGATGGACCTCACCCCCGAGATGACCGCCCGGGTGATCGACCGGCAGATCCCCGGGATCGCCGAGGCCGTCCGCGCGTACGGCCGCGACAAGGTGCCGACCGCGGCACTCTCCCGCGGCCTCGCCGGGCTCGCCGGACGTACCCTGATCGTCAACCTGCCGGGCTCGACCGGCGGCGTCAAGGACGGCCTGGCCGTCCTGGAGCCGCTGCTCGCGCACGCAGTCGACCAGCTCGGCGGCGGGGACCACCCCCGGCCCGAGGCCCCGGCTTCCGGGAGAGCGCACTGAACGCCGGCTGGCCGGTGGAGCTCCACGAGGGGGAGGTCACGCTGCGTCCGATCCGGGCGCGTGACCAGCGCGAGTGGCAGGAGGTGAGCCGCCGCAACCGCGACTGGCTGCGGCGCTGGGAGGCCACCGTGCCGCCCGGCCCGGCGGGCCAGGTGGCGGGCCCCCGCCCGACGTACCGGCAGATGGTCCGCTTCCTGCGGCACGAGGCCTCGGCCGGCCGGATGCTGCCCTTCGTGGTGCTCTACAAGGGCCAGCTGGTCGGGCAGTTGACCGTCGGCGGGATCACCTGGGGCTCGATGTGCTCGGCCAATGTCGGGTACTGGATCGACGAGGCGGTGGCCGGTCGGGGCATCATGCCGACCGCCGTGGCGCTTTCGGTGAACTACTGCTTCCGCACGCTCGGACTGCACCGGATGGAGGTCTGCATCCGCCCGGAGAACAGCCCGAGCCGACGGGTGGTGGAAAAACTCGGCTTCCGCTCGGAGGGAATCCGCCCGCGCTATCTCCACATCGACGGCGACTGGCGGGACCACATGGTCTACGCCCTGACCGCCGACGAGGTCCCGGAAGGGATGCTGGAGCGGTGGCGGGCGATCAGTTCCGGGCATGAGGCAGGTAATTGAATATATGTTCGAAAGAAATATCGATATGGCATCGGCACGGCGGCGGACCGCCACAAATACCGGCAAAATAGTCGGAGAATCAGCTTGATCACACGACACGCCGCGTCAAATTGCTGCCAGGCCTTCCCCGGCGCCCGTACGGTGTGAATCGTGAGCAGTAGCGGCCTTATCTACGCCGTCATCGTAGGGGCCTGGGCCGCCTATCTGGTGCCGATGTGGCTCCGCAGGCAGGACGAACTCAACGAGGCGCGCCCGACGGAACGCTTCAGCACCGCCATCCGCCTGCTGGCCGGGCGTTCGGCGCTGGAGCGGCGGGCAGCCCGGGCCCTGGGCGACGAACCGCGTGACGACGAGCAAAGCAACGACGGCCCTCCCGAACGGGACGAGGCCGCCTCCGACGACCCCGCCGGGCGGGAGTCCGAGCCCCCGTCCGAACCCTGTGTCGAGCACCCGGTCGAGCGTCCGGGGCCGGCGGGGGCCGAGCGGCGGGCGCGGCTGCTGGCCCGCCGTCGCCGTATGGTCACCGCCCTCTTCCTCGCCTTCGCGCTCGGCGCCGTGGTCGCGGCGGTGGCCGGACTGGCCTTCCTCTGGGTCCCGGCGATCCCGGCGGCCCTCCTCACCCTCTACATCGGCCACCTGCGCAAGCTGGAGCGCCAGCGGTACGAGGTGAAGCTGGACCGCGCCCGGGCCGCCCAGGCGGCCGAGCGGCTGCGCCGGCGCGAGCAGCAGCGGGCCGAGGCCCCGGCGACCGAGCAGGCCATCGTCGAGGCCCCCGTCGACGCGGAGCCGGCCCCGGCCGCGCCCGCCGAGCACCGGCCCGGCCGCCGTCCGCACCTGCGGCTGGCCGCCGACCCCGAGGAGGCCACCGTCTCGGTGTCCGCCTCTGCGGTGGCCGAGGCGACCGAGCACGAGGAGTGGGTCGACGGCATGCGCGAGCGCGGGGCGGCCGGCCCGGACTCCTGGGAGCCGGTGCCCGTCCCGCTGCCGACCTACGTCACCGCGCCGGTCGCCCCCCGGGTCTCCCGCGGCCTCGACCTGTCGGCCCCCGGCACCTGGACCGCCGGGCGCCCGACCGAGTCCCGCAGCACCCCGCTGTTCGACCAGTACGCCGAGGCCCCCGCTCCGGAGGTCCGCCCGCGCGCCGCCAACGAATGACCGTGGCCACCCTCCGACCAGGGGGGTGGTCACAGACCCCCTCCGAAAGGTGCTAGAGTTTCTTCTCGTTGGGGCTGTGGCGCAGTCCGGTAGCGCACCTCGTTCGCATCGAGGGGGTCAGGGGTTCGAATCCCCTCAGCTCCACCCAACGGATCGACTCCGGTCGGTCCAGCAAATCCCGCCGGGAGTCAACTCCCGGCGGGATTTCGCGTTTTGTGGCTCCGGAGCCGACCGGGGCGCCCGCTGTGGTGGAGGTCACAACCCTCTCGCAGGGCGGATTCTGACGCCGTTTGGGTCTCAGAAGGGTCGGTTATGGTGGGTGGGCCCAGACGCTGACGAGGGAACGATCTGGTCTATCTCAACGGGGTGCCATCGCGGTGCGCGAGTTCGGTCTGAAACGGTGGACGCGACAAGCGGAGCCGGAGGGGCCCGAAGGCGGCCCGGCAACCGGAAGACCGAATTCCTGGACCATCGCGGCGGCCTGCGCGGCGGCGGTGTCGTTGACGGCCTTCGTCCTGGCGCGGCACCTGCACGGGGCGACCATGGTCGACATGCTGGTCTACCGGGCCGAGGGCCAGGCCGTGGTGAACGGCCAGGACCTCTACGCGATGCGGCTGCCCGGCTGGGACCTCCCGGCCACCTACCCGCCGTTCGCCGCGATGCTGTTCGTCCCTAGCACCTGGTTCGACGTGAGCACCCTGCGCGTCCTGGTGATGCTCCTCAACTACGCGCTGCTCGCCGCGGCCGTCCACCTCTCCCTCCGGCTGGCCGGCTGGCCCGAGCGCACCCGCCACGCCGCCGTGATCCTCGCGACCGGCCTCGGCGTCTGGCTGGAGCCGGTGTACACCACCTTCCAGTACGGCCAGGTCAACCTCGGCATCCTCTGCCTGGTGCTGTGGGACCTGACCCGCCCGGACCACAGCCGGTTCAAGGGCGTGGGCATCGGCCTGGCCACCGCCATCAAGATCACCCCGGGCCTGTTCGCCGTCTACCTGTTCCTGACCGGCCGGGTCCGGGCCGGCCTGGTCTCGATCGCCACCTTCCTGGGCGCCGGCCTGATCGGCTGGCTCGCGCTGCCGAACGCCTCGTACGGGTTCTGGAGCACCTACCTCTGGGACCCGAGCCGGGTCGGCGTCACGGTGCTCGTGGACAACCAGTCGCTGCGCGGGGCCGTCTGCCGGCTCCTCGACGTCAACGACCCCGGCCTGGTCGGGCTGATCGCCTCCGCGCTGGTCGGCGCGCTCGGGCTCGGGGTGGCGGTGCTCGCCGGGCGCTCCGCCCGGGTGCTGCGCCGGGCCGACGCCTGGGGCGCCGTCTGCGCCGCCTTCACGGCGCTGCTGGTCTCGCCGATCAGCTGGACCCACCACTGGGTCTGGTGCGTGCCGCTGATCGCCCTGCTGGTGGTGGAGGCGAGGACCAGGGCGCGGCAGGCGCTGCTCGCCGTGACGCTGGTGGTGTTCCTCTCCCACGTGATGTGGACGGTGCCGCACCGTTGGGGCCGCGGCGTCGCCTGGTACTGGCAGCTGCCCGGCTCGATCTACCCGCCGCTCGGCATCGCCGTGCTGGCCGTCGTCGGCCTGCGGCTGTACCGCGCCCGGCGCCAGGCCGTCGACGCCTCGGCCGGCGCCTGGGCGCTGCTGGGCACCAAGCTCGACCATGAGCCCGGCCACGACCCTGAGCACGACCCCGACCGTGACCCCGCCCTGACCAACCGGACCTGACGGATCAGAGTCGACGTGACCACCCAGACCACCACCCCGTCGCCGCCCGGGGCCGCCGTACCGGCACCCCGGCGGGCCGCCGTACCGGCCGCTCGTCGGGCGGCAGCCGCCCTGGGCTCGCCGGCCCGCCGTACCGTGCTGCTCGGTGTGCTGTGCTTCGCGGTGACGTGCGCCGTCGGCCTGCAGGGCTGGACCTCCGTCTCGCTCGGCGGTTTCGACCTCGGCATCTTCGACCAGGGCGTGCGCGGCTACGCCCATTTCGGGCTGCCGGTCTCGACGCTGAAGAGCTACCACCACGAGTTCCCGCCGGGGTTCTCGCTGCTGGGCGACCACTTCTCCCCGGTGCTGGCGCTGCTCGCGCCGCTGTACTGGATCTGGGACGACCCGCGCTCGCTGATCATCGGGCAGGCGCTGCTGTTCGCGCTCGGGGTGCCGCTGATCCGACGGATCGCCGCGCACTGCTTCGCCGCTGCCGAACCGCGCACCGCCCGCCGGGCCGCCGACCTGGCCGGGCTGGTCTACGCGCTCGGCTGGCCGCTGCTGGTCGCCGCCCGGGTCGGCTTCCACGAGGTGGCGTTCGCCGTCCCGCTGACCCTGCTGATGCTGGAGCGCGGCCTGGCCCGCCGGTACACGGCGGTGGTGCTCGCCGCGGTGCTGCTGTGCTGCACCAAGGAGGACCTCGGCCTGATGGTCGGCGCGTACGGCCTGGTGCTGCTGCTGCGCACCCGCCGTACCGGGGACCGCACCGGGCGCTTCACCGGGATCGGGCTGCTGCTGGGCGGGCCGGTCGCCTCGGCGGTGGCGATCAAGTGGCTGATCCCGGCGATGGGCGGGGAGCCGGGCTACTACTGGAACTACACGACGCTCGGCGCCGACGGCGGCGACGCCGTGAAGCACCTGCTGCACAACCCGTTCCTGCTGGTGCAGACCGCCTTCGACCAGCCGCTCAAGCCGCTGCTGCTGCTCTGGCTGTTCGGCACGATGTTCCTGCTGCCGCTGCGCTCGGCCACCGCGCTGTGCGCCCTGCCGCTGCTGGCCGAGCGGATCCTCTCCAGCAACCCCAACCACTGGTCGATCGCCCGGCACTACGACTCGATGCTCTGGCCGATCCTGCTGACCGCCGCGATCGAAGTGCTGGGCCGGCTGAGCGCCGCCGAGCGGCCCGGGCGGACCCGCCGACGGGCCCGGCTGCTGGGCCTGGGCACGGCCGGGGTGGCACTGGTGGCGGCCGTACCGATCGGACTGCTGCAGCTGGCGGTGCCGTCCTCCTGGGAGCCCAAGGCGAGCGAGGCCGCGCTGGTCCGGGCGGCCGCGCTGATCCCGGACGGGGCCTCGGTGGAGGCGGACAACCAGATCGCGCCGAGGCTGACCGCGCGGACGGACGTGGTGCTGGTGGACGGGACGCCGCGCGGGCGCGAGTACGTGCTGACCCGCTCCGACAAGCGGTCGTTCCCGTTCAAGACCGACAAGGAGCAGGCCGACCGGATCCAACTGCTGCTGGCGCACGGCTACCGGCAGCTCTGGGCCGAGGACGGGGTGGTGCTGCTGCACCGGGAGGGCAGTGAGCCGGTGCCCGGCGAGCACGTGCCCGGGCCGGGCAGCAAGCCGGTCCAGGACGAGGTGCCGTCCGACGTGGGGCACAACCTGTTCAAGGGCTGACGGCCGCGCTCAGGGCGCCCGGACGATGACCACCGGGCAGGGCGCGTGGTGCAGGCAGTACTGGGCGACGGTACCGAGCGGGGCGTCCGGCGGTGTGGAGTGGCCGCGGTTGCCGAGGACGAGCAGGGCGGCGCCGGTCGCGGCGGCGACCAGGGCGGGGCCGGGCGGCCCGGCCTTGAGGTGGCGGCGCAGCGGGACGGCGAGGTCGGCGGCCGCAGCGGCGAGGTCGGCCGTCTCGGCGAGGATGGCGGCCGCCCGCCGCTCCGGGTCGAAGCCGTCCAGGACGGGCGGGACGAGGCCGTGCTCGCCGTAGAGGCAGGGGAAGTCCCAGACGGCCACCGCCTCCAGCGGGCCGCCGGTGAGGCCGGCCAGGCGGGCCGCCCAGCGGACGGCCGCACGGGCGGGTGCGGAGCCGTCCACGCCGACCACGATCCGGCCGTGGGGCTGCATGCCTTCATCGTTGCAGACCTGCCGCCCGAGCGGGGGAGCCACCGAGGGCCGGCCGGAACGGTGTCCGGCCGGCCCTCCCGTACCCGGGGTTGCGGCGCTACGGGCGGTCGGCGTAGGAGCCGTGCTGGTGCGAGCCCTGGGGCGGGACGGCGCCGTAGTGGCCGGGGCGCCGGCCGCGCGGGTGCCGGGTCAGCTTGTAGCCGAGGACACCGGCGAGGGCGGCCAGGAAGCCGCCGCCGATGGTCCAGTACCAGCGGCTGTTCCAGCCGGAGAACCAGCCGGTGTACCAGTGCTCCTTCTGGGCCACCGGGGCCGCCGCCTTGGCCGTGCTCGCGCCGCCGCCGACCGGCGGGACCAGCGGGGCCTTGAGCTCGCCGCCCTCCGGCTGGGCGTTGTCGGCGTTGCCCTTGGCGCTGACGTGCAGCTGGGCGCCGGCGGGCAGGCCGAGGTCGGGCTGCGGGGCGTCGGTGACCGAGAGCCGGACGTAGTAGGTGCCGGGCAGCGGGTCGCCGGACCACGGCTCGGCCCAGGTGCGGACCTCGCGCAGGGTGCAGCTGAGCGCCAGGGAGCCGGCACTCTGGTCGCCGGTGGCGTTCTGGGTGCCGGCGGTGCAGGCCTGGCGGCGGCGCAGCCCGTCGAAGACCTCGACGGTCCAGGTCTGCGGGCCGTGCCGGTCGGTCGAGGGGGCCAGGTTGACGGTCAGGTTGACCGTCGGGGTCTGGCCCTCGGAGGCGCCGAACGCCCAGTACAGGTAGTCGCCGGTGGAGGCGGCGACGTTGGCGTCCTGGCCGGGGGAGAGGTTGACCGCGGTCAGGAATGAGGTGCCGGCCTTGGTGGCCGGGGCCGGGGTGCCGCCGGCGCTCGCCGTGGGCGAGGGCGCGGCGGAGGCGGCCGGGGCGCCCAGCGCGAGGGCGGGCAGCAGGGCGAGGGCGGCGAGGGCGCCGCGGATCGTCGTACGCATGGTCAGTTCTCCCGCCAGACGGCGATGCGCCAACGTGCGATCCAGCCGGAGACCAGGCCGAAGACCAGGCCGGACAGGGTGAGGGTGAGCAGCAGGATCCAGCCGCGGCCGAGGCCCATCGCGGCGCCCTCGGGGGCGGGCGAGGAGGAGGCCAGGTCGACGGTCAGCTCCAGCGGCATGCCGGGGTCGGTGTGCACGCCGGCCTGCGGGGCCAGCGAGTTGCTGACGACCAGGCAGACGGTGGTGTCCGGCTTGTCCTTGGCCGAGGAGGTCGGGCTCGCGGTGACGTAGCCCTTGGAGTCGTCGGTGGACCAGCGCAGACCGGTGGAGATCACGTCGGTGCGGGTGCTGCTGGCGTCGGTGCCGCGGACGAGTTCCTGGCCGGTGGCGCTGGTGGCCTGGAGCAGGACGCCGTAGTCGCGGTTCACCGCGCGGTCGAGCCCCACGCTGACCGAGGCGCGCAGCTCCTGGCCGGCCTTGACCGGGACCTTGTAGACGCGGTGCTCGGAGAACTTCTCGCGGTCGCTGTAGACGCCGGGGGTGAGCACCGGGGCGCTCTCGCACTTGTCGGTGCCGGTGGTCTGGACCGGGTTGACGGTGTAGGTGTCGTCGTTGCGGTCGATCAGCTGCTTCACCTTGTCGGTGAGCTGCTGCGGGCTGCGGACGTCGGTGTAGGTGCCGCCGGTCGCGTTGGCGATGCAGAGCAGCTGCTGGCGGGTCTTGTCGTCGTGTGCCAGGCCGAGGGTGTCGACCACCAGGTGGATGCCCTGGGCGGCGAGTTCGCGGGCCACGTCGCACGGGTCCGGCGGGGCGCAGTCGTCCTCGCCGTCGGTGATCAGGACGATCCGGCGGGTGGCCTCGCCCTTGCCGAGGTCCTGGGCCGCGCCGCGCAGGGCCAGGCCGATCGGGGTCCAGCCGGTGGGGCGCAGGGTGGCGACCGCGGTCTTGGCCTCGACCTTGTTGGTCTTGCCGACCGGGAAGAGCTGCTTGGTGTCCTGGCAGCCGATGGTCTTGTCGTTGCCGGGGTAGCTGGCACCGAGGGTGCGGATGCCGAACTCGGCCTCCGGGGGCAGGGCGTCGATCACCTCGTTGAGCGAGTTCTGGGCCACCGAGATGCGACTCTTGCCCTGGATGTCGGCGGTGTTCATGGAACCGCTGACATCCAGGATCAGGTCGACCTTGGGGTTCTCCTTGGGCGCGGATGGGGCGCCGGCTGATGGTTCGTCGGCATGGGCGGGCAGGCCGAGGAGCAGCGAGGCGCCCGTTATCGCCAGGGCGGCCAGCAGGCTGCCGAGCCTGGTCTTCGGTCGTCGTCCGGTAGTCACGCGCCAGATCCTAGGGATCATCAGTTCGTCAAGGCCAAACGGGACCGGACGGTGCACCTGCCCGCCCTGGCGTGAACTCCGGCGCGTGGAGAGCGGATTACCGGGCGCCGCGCTCACGCCGGTCTCATCCGGGACGGGTCGCCCTGCGACAATGGCGGACACACCGCAATGAATAACCAATACATATGGATAGCGCTCGTTAGGGTGACGAATCCGGCCACGGGCGCCGCCGCACCGGCACCCGGACCCGGTCGGCTTGTTCGACTCCCCGCCTCCCCTCAGGACGGTCCGTGGCGACACCCTCCGCCGTGACGAGATCCGCCGCCCGGCCCGCCCGGCCGGTGCCGACCAGGCGCGCCACCGAGCTGTTGCTGGTGCTGACCGCCGTCCTGGCCGCCGTGTTCGGCTACATCGAGGTCGGCGTCAACCTGGACGGCACGGTGCCGGCCGACGCGGCCCAGTACGGCGCCGCGCTGGGCGTGCTGGCGCTGGCGGCGCACGCCGTCGTCCGGTGGCGGGCCCGGTACGCGGACCCGCTGCTGCTGCCGATCGCCGTGCTGCTCAACGGGATCGGGCTGGTGGTGATCTACCGCCTCGACCGGGTCACCCCGGGCCGGGCCGCCGCCTCCACCCAGCTGCTCTGGTCCGGCCTGGGGGTGGCGCTGTTCACCGGCGTGGTGCTGCTGGTGCGCGACCACCGGCGGCTGCAGCGCTACGCCTACCTCGGGGCGCTGGTGGCGCTGGTCCTGATGGTGCTGCCGATCTTCTTCCCGCCGGTGTACGGCTCGCGGATCTGGATCGTGATCGGGCCGCTCTCCTTCCAGCCGGGGGAGTTCGCCAAGATCCTGCTGGCCGTCTTCTTCGCCGCCTACCTGGCGGTGCACCGGGACGCGCTGGCGCTGACCGGCCGCCGGGTCTGGCGCTGGCAGCTGCCGCTCGGGCGGGTGCTCGGGCCGGTGCTGATGATCTGGGCGGTCTTCGTCGGCGTGCTGGTGCTGGAGACCGACCTCGGCACCTCGCTGCTCTTCTTCGGCCTGTTCGTGGTGATGCTCTACGTGGCCACCGCGCGCACCGGCTGGATCGCGATCGGGCTGGGCCTGGCGGCGGTCGGCGCGGTGACGGTGGGCTGGCTCTCGCCGCACGTGCACAGCCGGGTGACGGACTGGCTGGACCCGCTGGGCTCGATCGCGGCGGGCAAGGGCGCCAACCAGATCGCCCAGTCGCTGTTCGCCTTCGCCTGGGGCGGCCAGCTGGGCACCGGGCTGGGCAGAGGGCACTCGGTGCTGATCGGCTTCGCCGCCAAGTCGGACTTCATCCTCGCCACCATCGGCGAGGAGCTCGGCCTGACCGGGCTGATCGCGGTGTTCCTGTTGTACGCGGTGCTGATCTCGCGCGGGTTCCGCACCGGCATCGCGCTGCGCGACCCGTTCGGGCGGCTGCTGGCGATCGGGCTGGCGGCGATCGTCGGGCTGCAGGTGTTCGTGGTGGCGGGCGGGGTGCTGGCGCTGATCCCGCTGACCGGGATGACCATGCCGTTCATCGCCCAGGGCGGCTCCTCGGTGGTGACCAACTGGATCATCGTCGCGCTGCTCGTCCGGATGAGTGACGACGCCCGGCGGCCCGGGCCGGAGGTGGGCCGATGACGCGGATCCGGTTGAAGGGGAACGGTCCGCAGGGGCTGCCCGGGATCTCGGTCACCGGGCGCCGGGCGGCCACCTTCTGCCTGCTGCTGGTCGCGGCGCTGTGCGTGCAGGCCACCCGGGTGCAGGTGTTCGAGGCCAAGGAACTCGACCACAACAGCGCCAACCAGCGCCTCACCATCGAGCGCTACGCCCAGCCGCGCGGGAACATCCTGGTCGGCGCCGAGACCGTCACCGGATCCCGGGCCACCGGCGGCCGCTACGCGTACAAGCGCACCTACACCGACGGCCCGACCTACGCCGCCGTCACCGGCTTCGCCTCCCAGGCGTACGGCACCACCCAGCTGGAGGGCACCGAGGACGACCTGCTGGCCGGCACCGACGGCCGGCTGACCGGCTGGTCGCTCTGGGACGCGATCGCCCGTCGGCAGAACCCCGGCGGGGACGTCTACACCACCATCGACCGGGCCGCCCAGCAGGCCGCGATGCGCGGGCTCGGCCGGCAGAAGGGCGCGGTGGCCGCGATCGAGCCGGCCACCGGGCGGATCCTGGCGCTGGCCAGCACCCCCTCCTACGACCCGGGCGACTTCGCCGGCTCCTCCGGCTCCGACCAGACGGCCTGGAACCGGCTGCAGGCCGACTCCGACCAGCCGATGCTCAACCGGGCGCTGCGCCAGACCTACCCGCCGGGCTCGACCTTCAAGGTGGTCACCGCCGCGGCCGCGCTCGCGAGCGGGGTGGTCACCGACCCGGACACGCCGACCGGGGCGCCGTTCCCGTACGTGCTGCCCGGGACGACCACGCCGCTGGTCAACGACAGCGCGGTCTGCGACCGGCCCGGCCTGTCGCTGGACGCCGCGATGACGGCCAGCTGCAACAGCGTGCTGGGCTACCTCGGGGTGCGGACCGGGTTGGAGACGATGACGGCCACGGCCGAGGGCTTCGGCTTCAACGACCCGAAGCTGGACCTGCCGGTCCGTCCGGCCCGGTCCAACTTCGACACCGCGATGGACCAGTCGCAGCTGGCGCTCTCCTCGATCGGGCAGTTCGACACCGCGGCCACCCCGTTGGTGATGGCGATGGTCGCGGCCGGGGTCGCCAACAACGGGACGGTGATGCGTCCACAGCTTGTGGACAAGCTGACCAGGACCGACGGCACCGTGGTGCAGCTGATGAAGCCGCAGGTGTACAAGCGGGCGCTGACCCCGGGGGTGGCCGGGCAGGTGCAGCGGCTGATGACCGACGTGGTCGAGAACGGCACCGGCGGCAACGCCCGGATCGCCGGGGCGGTGGTCGGCGGCAAGACCGGCACCGCCCAGCACGGCGTGGACAACAGCGGGACGCCGTACGCCTGGTTCATCTCCTGGGCCAAGCCGGCCGGCTCGGACGCGGTGCCGCCGGTCGCGGTGGCCGTGGTCGTCGCGGACAGTGACGCCACGGACGTCACCGGTGGCGCGCTGGCCGCGCCGATCGCCCGGTCGGTGATGCGGGCGGTGCTCGGCCGCTGACCTGGACAGGGCCACTGACCTGCTCTTTTATCTGATGTCCAATAAATCCGCCGCGTGCGAAGTGTCCGGTTTGTGATGTCTGGTGCGCCGATTCGTACAATGCGCTGATCGGTATTGTTTGTTTGCGACACTGGTGCCTTCGCGGGGTACTGTCCGATGTTTGTTCGGTTGGTCCCCGATGGCACCGCCCGGTACCGCGGGTGACCGGCCACTAGGACACCCTCCCCCGCCTAGAAGGACCGCAGTTTTGGCCAGCAACACCCTTGGTGCGCGTCTGCTGCGACGCAAGCCCGTCTCGACCCTGATCGCGGAGAGCGAGGGCCACGGCCTTCCGGCCGGCGCACCCGAGGAGGGCGGACGCTCCGGCATCCACCTGCGCCGCTCCATCGGACTCTGGCAGCTGTCCGCGATCGGCATCGGCGCCACCATCGGCACCGGCATCTTCTTCGTGCTCAACAGCGCGGTGCCGGACGCCGGGCCGGCCGTCATCCTGTCCTTCGTGATCGCCGCGGTCACCGCCGGACTCACCGCGCTCTGCTACGCCGAGATGGCCTCCGCGATCCCGGTCTCCGGCTCCTCGTACTCCTACGCCTACGCCACCCTCGGCGAGGGCGTCGCCTTCGGCGTCGGCATCTGCCTGCTCATGGAGTACGGCGTCTCCGCCTCCGCGATCGCGGTCAGCTGGGCCGAGTACCTGAACAAGTTCCTGGACCTGGCCTTCGGGTTCAAGATCCCCGAGCAGATCTCCGGCGCGCCGGACAGCACCCACTGGTTCAACCTGCCGGCGCTGCTGCTGGTCGCGATGGTCTGCTTCCTGCTGATCCGCGGCGTCAGCGAGTCGGTGAAGGTCAACGCGGCCATGGTCGGGATCAAGATCCTCATCCTGCTGCTCTTCATCGGCGTCGCGCTCACCGGCTTCCACTCCGGCAACCTGACCCCGTTCATGCCGCTCGGCATCGGCGGCGTGCAGGTCGCCGCGTCCAGCATCTTCTTCTCCTTCATCGGCCTGGACGCCGTGTCCACCGCCGGTGAGGAGGTCAAGAACCCGCGCCGCACCATGCCGATGGCGATCATCATCTCGCTGGTCGTGGTGACCCTGCTCTACATCCTGGTAGCGCTGGCCGGCATCGGGGCCCAGCCGTGGCAGCAGTTCAAGGGGCAGGAGGCCGGGCTCGCCCAGATCCTCCAGGACATCACCGGCCAGAGCTGGCCCGCGATGGTCTTCGCGATCGGCGCGATCATCTCGATCTTCAGCATCACCCTCGTGGTGATCTACGGCCAGACCCGCATCCTGTACTCGATGGGCCGCGACGGCATGCTGCCCAAGCGCTTCGCCGAGCTCTCCCCGCGCACCGGCACCCCGGTCTGGAACACCCTCGTGGTCGGCGTCGGCGTCGGCGCGCTGGCGGCCTTCATCCCGCTGAACATCCTGGCCGACATCACCAGCCTCGGGACCCTCATCGCCTTCTCGGTGGTCTCCATCGGCGTGATCGTCCTGCGCCGCACCCAGCCCGACCTGCCGCGCGGCTTCAAGGTGCCCGGCTACCCGGTCGTCCCGCTGCTCAGCGTCGGCTTCTGCATCTACCTGATCACCGGCCTGCACGCCGACACCTTCCGGGCCGGCGCGATCGCCCTCGCCGTCGCCGTGGCGGTCTACTTCGGCTACAGCATCAAGCACTCCAAGCTGGAGCGGACCGGGCAGCAGCCCCTTCCGGTCGACAGCTCGACCGGCTGACCAAGCCGTTATCCAATCGTGAAGGGCCGCCGCTCGGTACGACACCCGGCGGCCCTACGCGCGTAGCGTCCCGACCGGTGCCGACCGCCATGGCGACAGGGCCCGGCTGGCACCCATAACCTTCCACCATGGTGAGCACCCGCACGCCCGGCTTCTCCCGCCCGCGCGGCCGCTTCACCGGCCGCGCCAGAACGCCGGCCCAGACCGTCAGCGCCGAAGGGCCGTCCAGACCCGGACGGCCCCCCAGAGGCTCCTCCGCCCGGCCGGTCCCCCGCCAGCGCGGCGAGAGCACCTTTCCGCCCACGCTGGACCGGTGGAATCCCGCCCGGCTCGCCTCGGTGCCCTCCGTCCAGCTGCTCGGCTGTCTGATCGCGGCCGGCTGGGCCGCCGCCTTCCCGCTCGTCTCCGACCTGCCCAACCAGCGGCTGTGGGGCCTCGTCGCGGCCCCCGCCTACCTCCTGGCCGGGCTGCTCTGCCTCACGCTGCCGCGCCGCTACGCCCCCCAGATGGCCGCCGCGATCGCCCTCGTCGGCGCCGTGTTCGCACCGCTCGGACTGCTCGCCGTCACCGGCCGCCACCAGTCCGAGGTCATGGTGGTCGAACGCTCGGCCCACCTGCTGCTCACCACCGGCGACGCGTACCTGCCGCACCCGGTGATCGTCACCGACTACAACCCGTACCTGCCGGCGATGGCCCTGTTCGGGCTGCCGCGCCAGCTGCTCGGCAACTCCACCGCCTTCGCCCGGGTCGCCGGGGACGCCCGGATCTGGTTCGCCCTCACCTTCGTCGTCTGCCTGCTGGCGGTCTGGCGGTTGCTGCGGCCCTCCCGCCCCTCCGGCGGCGAGCCGCGCGTGCCGCTGCTGCCGCTGGCCGTCCTCACCGCCTCGCCGCTGATAGCGCTCGCCCTGGCCGTCGGCGGGGTCGACCTGCCGCTGATCGGGGTCTGCTGCCTGGCCATGGCTCTCGCCGAGCGCGACCGCACGGTCGGCGCCGGACTGGTGCTCGCCCTCGCCTGCAGCCTCAAATGGACCGCCTGGCCGGCCCTGCCGGTGGCCGTGCTGCTGCTCTGGCGGCTGTACGGGCGCCGGCCCGCCGCCCGCACCGCGCTGATCGGGGTCGGGGTGAGCGCGGCGGTGATCCTGCCGTCCGTCCTGACCCAGCCGGACCAGATGCGCGACCAGGTGGTGCGCTTCCCGCTCGGGATGACCGCGATCCGCACCCCGGCCGGCAGCCCGCTGCCCGGCAAGGTGCTGGCCGGCTTCGGGCCGACCGGGCACTCCATCTCGCTGGCGCTGATGACGATCGCCCTGATCGGGGTGGCGATCTGGCTGCTGGCCCGGCCGCCGGTCTCCGCGATCGCCGCCGCCGACCTGCTGGCCGCAGGGCTCGCGATCGCCTTCGCGCTCGCCCCGGCCGGGCGGTTCGGGTACCTGGCGCTGCCGGTCGTCCTGGTGATCTGGCCCCGGCTGGCGGCCCGGCGCTGGACCAGCCGCCGCCCGGTCCCGCCCCGCCCGCTGGCGGAGCCCGCGCTGCCGCGCCGCTGAGCGCCGGACGCACCGGGCCCGCTCGGCCGTGACGGCCGAGCGGGAGGGTGATTCGCCCGCTCGCCTCCGGGCGCTCGGACCCGGTGGTGGCTACGACGGGATCAGTGGCTGCCCGCCGCCTTGAGCAGCGAGGCGACCGCCGGGCCGGCCGCGTCGACGCCGTGGCCGCCGCCCTGGACCTCGGCGGCGACCGCGAGGTTGCCGCGGAAGGCGGTGAACCAGCTGTTGGTGGTGGAGGCGCCCTGGACCTCGGCGGATCCGGTCTTGGCGCCCGCGTTGTCGGTGATCCCGGCCATCACCTGGCTGGCCGTCCCGCCGACGGCGGTGGCGTTCATCATCGCGCGCAGCTTGGCGGCGACGTCCGGAGAGATCTGGCGGGCCGCGGGCTGCTGCGGCAGACCGGCGACCAGGATGGGCTGCTTGAAGGCGCCGCTCTGGACGGTCGCGGTGATCGAGGCGATGGCCAGCGGGTTCATCTGGACCTTGCCCTGGCCGATGTAGTTCATGGCCTGCTCGTCCTTGCTGCCCGGGGTCGCCGGGATCTTGCCGTCGGCGTTCGGCAGGCCGGTCTTCCACTCCATGCCGATGCCGTACACGTCCTTGGCGGTGCTGGACAGCGTCTCGGGCTTGAGGCTGGTCAGGCCCTGGTTGATGAAGGCCGTGTTGCAGGACACCATGAAGTCCTGCTGGAGGGTGTTGTTCGGGAAGGCGCCCGGGAAGTCGTTCGGGATCGCCACCGGGTTGCTGCTCTTCTCCGGGCAGGCCACCACGGTGTCCGGGTTGACCCCGGCCTCCAGCAGGGCCGTCGAGGTGACGATCTTCATCGTCGAACCGGGTGCGAGCAGGCCGGCGAAGGCCCGGTTCTGGCCGGTGGCCGGCGCGTTGGCGAAGGCCAGCACCTGGCCGGTGCTCGGCTCGATCGCGACGATGGAGCCGGACTTGCCGCCCAGGTCGGTCATCGCCTTCTCGGCGGCGGCCTGGACGGTGTTGTCGATGGTCACCTTGAACGGCTTGCCGGGCTTCGGCTCGACGATGGTGAACAGCTTGTCCGGGGTGGTCTTGCCGGACGGGTCGGTGATCACCACCGCGCTGCCCGCGTCCTGGTCCTTGTTCGGGTCCGGCGGCAGCAGCTTGCGGGCGTTGTCCTGCAGGGTGCTCATCAGCGCCGGGGTGAGCGAGGCGCCCTGCAGCGGCTTGCCGTTGCGGTCCACCACGGTGGACGGCGGGGAGAAGACCTGCTGGGTGGCGATCGTCTCGTTGCCGGACAGGTGCGGGTGGATCACCGAGGGCGCCCAGTGCACGGCCGGGGTGTTGTCGCTCATCTTCACGACACCGAGGAAGCCGTTGTAGTCCCACACCCGGCTGGTGCCTTCGAACTCGGCGCGGGCCTTGAAGCCCATCAGCACGCCGGTGGGCCCGGGGGTGGCGGTGGCGGACGGCGAGTCGGTGGCACCGGGGGTGCCGGTCGCGGACGGGGTCGCCGAGGCCGCGCCGGTGGGCTTGGCCGGGGTGGGGGTGCCGGTGGCCGAGGCGAAGGCCTGCGGGGTGGCCGGACCGGCCGGGGTCAGGGTCAGCGCGCTCGGCTTCACCTGGTCCTTGAAGGCCGTCAGCGCCGTGGTGGCCGCGGCCGGGTCGTCCGTCAGCGAGGCCGCCTTGGCGATGTCGCCGGACGCCCAGGCGGCCAGGAAGTCCTTCGCGCCGTTCGCCGCCTGATCGGCCGAGGGGGGGTCGGCCACCACCGTACGGGGCTTCTTGCCGTCGGAGGACCCGGAGTCCGAGCCGCCCATCAGGCTGTACGCGCCGTAACCGCCGCCCGCGAGGACGACGATGGACACGCCGGTGATGATGCCGATCTTCGCGCCACTGCGCATGGTGCAGTTCCCCCAGGGGTCTCGCGGGCGGGCGCAACCGGCCGGGCCGGAAACGCGGTACCTCCCCACCCTAGGCAGGGCGGAACAGTACGCCGACGAAACGCCCGGGACTTGTGACGGATCTGGTACGTGTCGTGCACCGCGTACGGACGATTCGGGGGTGTCGTGTGGACGCGCCCGGCCGTCCCGGAACAGGCCGCGGGCTCAGATCCAGCTGTTGAACCACATCCGGGCACGCCAGTCGTCCAACGGGATGGTCTGCCCGGTGAACAGCGGGAAGAAGTAGAGGAAGTTCCAGACGATCAGCAGCACCAGCAGGCCGGCCGTCGTCGAGCCGATGATCCGGCGGTCCCGGGAGGCTCCGGGCGGCCCGATCAGGGCGCCGACCAGCATCGTCACCGCGAGCACCAGGAACGGGACGAAGACCACCGCGTAGAAGAGGAAGATCGTCCGCTGCTGGTAGAGGAACCACGGCAGGTAGCCGGCCGCCAGGCCGCACAGCAGCGCGCCGGCCCGCCAGTCCCGCCGGAACGCCCAGCGCCACAGGCAGTAGACCAGCGCCACCACGGCCGTCCACCACAGCAGCGGGGTGCCGATGCCCAGCACCTCGCGGGCGCAGTCGGCGGCGGTGCAGCCGTTCTGGCCGAACTTCGGGGACTCGTAGTAGAAGGAGACCGGGCGGCCCAGCACCAGCCAGGACCAGGGGTTGGACTGGTAGGTGTGCGGGTCGGTCAGGTGGGTGTGGAACTCGTAGACCGTCGAGTGGTAGTGCCACAGGGCGCGCAGGCCCTCGGGTATCCACGGGTAGTCGGTGGAGCGGCCGACCGCCCAGTCCCGACCCCAGCCGCCCTGGCCGGGCGCGTTGCTGCTGGCGAACCAGCCCCACCAGGAGGCGATGTAGACGGCCAGCGAGACCACGACGACCGACACGAAGGCCGGCACCACGTCCCGGGCCAGCACCGCCAGGTACGGGCGCGGGGCGCCGGCCAGCCGGCGGGCGCCGACGTCCCACAGCACGGTCATCACGCCGAAGGCCGCCGCCACGTACAGGCCGCTCCACTTGGTGGCGCAGGTCAGGCCGACGCAGACACCGGCCGCGATCCGGTACGGGCGCCAGCCCAGGTTGAGCCGCTGGGCGAGCGCCGGGTTCTCCAGGCCGTCGAGCCTCGCCGCCAGCCGGGCCCGGGTGTGGTCGCGGTCCAGCAGGAGGAAGCCGAAGGCGGCGACGATCCAGAACATCACCACCAGGTCGAGCAGGGCGGTCCGGCTGAGCACCAGGTGCAGGCCGTCCACGGAGAGCAGCAGGCCGGCCACGCAGCCCAGCAGGGTCGAACGGAACATCCGGCGGGCGATCCGGGCCAGCATCAGCACCGACAGGGTGCCGAGCAGCGCCACCGCGAACCGCCAGCCGAAGGGGTTCATGCCGAACAGCTGCTCGCCCGCGCCGATGATCCACTTGCCGACCGGCGGGTGCACCACGTACGAGGGCGTCGGGCGGTACGGGACGGCCGCGCCCGGGGTCATGATCGTCGTGTTGGCGTCCTCCGGCCAGCTGATCTCGTAGCCGCCGTGCCAGAGCGCGTAGGCGTCCTTGGCGTAGTACGTCTCGTCGAAGATGATCGCGTGCGGCTGGCCGAGGTTGGTGAACCGCAGCAGCCCGGCGAACACCGCCACGGCGATCGGGCCCAGCCAGCCGGACCAGCGGCACAGGAAGTACCAGAGGCCCTGCGGCAGCGAGATCCCCAGCCGCAGCAGCAGCGGCGACTGCGGCACGTCGCGGCCGGTCACCCCGGGGCCGTCCGGCATCGGCGGGACCAGACGCTCGGTGAGCGTCGCGGTCGGGCGGGTGCGGTAGCCGTGGCGGGCCAGGCGCTCCCGCCAGCTCAGGGGTGACTCGGGTGAGCGGGGGGACGGCAGGTCGACACCGCCCTGCGCGGAGTGGTCCGTACCAGTGGGCGTCTGCGCCGCCGTGTCGCCGTTCATCCGCCACATCGTAGGGGCGCTCCTCGTACGTGTGACCGGTCCCTCGGAAGCTGCCCGAATCATCACCAAACGCCCCGGCCGCCCGGAGCTGGAAGGATGGGACCCGTGACAGGAGTACTCGTTCTCGCAGGCACCCCCATCGGCGACGTCTCGGACGCCCCGCCCCGGCTGCTCACCGAGCTGGCCACGGCCGACGTCATCGCGGCCGAGGACACCCGGCGGCTGCGCCGGCTCACCCAGGCGCTCGGGGTGACCCCGGCCGGGCGGGTCGTCTCCTACTTCGAGGGCAACGAGGTCGCCCGCACCCCCGAGCTGGTCGAGGCGCTGCTCGGCGGCGCCCGGGTGCTGCTGGTCACCGACGCCGGGATGCCCTCCGTCTCGGACCCCGGCTACCGGCTGGTCGCGGCGGCCGTCGAGGCCGACGTCAAGGTCACCGCGGTGCCCGGTCCGTCGGCCGTACTCACCGCGCTCGCGCTGTCCGGCCTGCCGGTCGACCGCTTCACCTTCGAGGGCTTCCTGCCGCGCAAGACCGGCGACCGGGCCCGGCAGCTGGCCTCGGTCGCCGCCGAGCCGCGCACCATGGTCTTCTTCGAGGCGCCGCACCGGATCGCCGAGGCGCTGGCCGCGATGGCCGAGGCGTTCGGGCCCGAGCGGCCGGCCGCCGTGTGCCGCGAGCTCACCAAGACCTACGAGGAGGTCAAGCGCGGGCCGATCGGCGAGTTGGCGGCCTGGGCGGCCGAGGGCGTCAAGGGCGAGATCACCGTCGTGGTCGCGGGCGCCCCGCCGGCCGCACCGCAGGAGCTGACCCCGGCCGAGCTGGCCCGGCTGGTGGCCGTCCGGGAGGAGGCCGGGGAGCGGCGCAAGGAGGCCATCGCGGCGGTCGCGGTCGAACTCTCCGTGCCCAAGCGGGACGTCTTCGACGCCGTCGTGGCGGCCAAGAAGGACGGCTTGAACGAGGCTTTGAAAAAGGGGTGAATTCCGGGGGTTGCGTGGCGGGCGGGGAGTCGTACCTTGGAGGGAAGGCCCCGGTAAACGCCCGCTGAGCTGAAGCTTCGGCCGTGGTTTCCGGGTTGCGGAAGGCCTTTCGTATAGGACTTCCCAACCCGCATCCAAGTCTTCACAAGAAGGGCGTCGGCCGGGGCGGTCCGGGCATTTCCTGGAATGGAAAGACCCAGCCGGGCGAGCGCCCGACGGGCACTGGGAGACGGCTATGAGCGAGACGATCGGTAGCCCCCGCAGTGGCAACGCACTGAGCGCACCCGGCCTGGCCGGGCGGCCGCACACTCCCGTCGAGACCGTACGGGAGGCCTACTCCTTCGCGTGCCTGCGCTGCGGGTACGGCTGGGAGCAGGCGTACGACATCGAGCACCACGTCGCCAAGGACGGCCACATCGTGTTCGAGTACCACGCCAACGGTGTCCGGGTACCGTCCCCGCTGCTCAAGCCGACCTGCCCGGGATGCGGTGGACACACCGTCCGGATCATGCGCGAGGGCCGGGTGGCCGTCGCCGACCAGCCCCGGCAGCACGCTCCCGGCTACCCGGCGCACGCCGAGCCGGCCGGGGCGCCCCCGGTGCCCGGGCCCGAGAAGCCGCGCGGACGCTGGGCCCGGTTCTGGTCGCGGCTGTTGGGCTGAGGCCCGAGTGCGGGCACGGGGAGCGCGACCGGGGCCGCCCGCCGCGAGCAGTGCGGTGGGCGGCCCGTCCGGGCGCGCGGGGTGATCGGGAGGTTCGGTCCGGTCCGGTCGGGTGCGCGGGGTGATCGGTCGGGTGCGCGGGTAATGCGGTCGAGGCGGGCGTTCGGGCCCGACTAAGCTTTCCGACCATGGCGGCCACTGCAGAACACAGCACCACCGGGACGAGCGCCCCGGCGTACTACGTCTCCACCCCGATCTACTACGTCAACGACCGACCCCACCTGGGCCACGCGTACACCACGGTGGCGGGCGACGTCCTCACCCGCTGGCACCGCCAGCGCGGCGAGAAGGTGTGGTACCTGACCGGCACCGACGAGCACGGTCAGAAGATCATGCGGACCGCCGAGGCCAACGGCGTCAGCCCGCAGGAGTGGTGCGACAAGCTGGTCGAGGAGGCCTGGAAGCCGCTCTGGGAGCACCTGGAGATCGCCAACGACGACTTCATCCGCACCACCCAGGAGCGGCACACCGCCCGGGTGCAGGAGTTCGTCCAGGACCTGCACGACAAGGGCGAGATCTACAAGGGCGGCTACTCCGGCCCGTACTGCGTCGGCTGCGAGGAGTACAAGCTCCCCAACGAGCTGCTGGACGGTGCCACCGAGGGCGAGAAGCTCTGCCCGATCCACAAGAAGCCGGTCGAGTGGCTGGAGGAGGAGAACTACTTCTTCCGCCTCTCCGCGTACGGCGAGAAGCTGCTGGAGTTCTACGCCGAGAACCCCGGCTTCATCGCTCCCGAGTCCGCCCGCAACGAGGTGCTGCGCTTCGTCGAGCAGGGCCTGCAGGACCTCTCGATCTCCCGCTCCACCTTCAACTGGGGCGTGCCGCTGCCCTGGGACGAGAAGCACGTCCTCTACGTGTGGGTGGACGCGCTGCAGAACTACATCACCGCGGCCGGTTACGGCAGCGACCCGGAGCGCTTCGCCGAGCTGTGGCCCGCCTCCGTCCACCTGGTCGGCAAGGACATCCTCCGCTTCCACGCGGTCATCTGGCCCGCCATGCTGATGGCCGCCGGCCTGCCGCTGCCCAAGCGGGTCGTCGCCAACGGCTGGCTGATGGTCGGCGGCGAGAAGATGTCCAAGTCCAACCTGACCGGCATCGCGCCCACCGACCTCACCTCGCACTTCGGCGTGGACGCGTACCGCTACTACTTCCTGCGGGCGATCCCGTTCGGCACCGACGGCTCGTTCTCCTGGGAGGACTTCACCGCCCGGTACACCTCCGAGCTGGCCAACGACTTCGGCAACCTGGCCTCCCGGGTCGCCGCGATGGTCGGCAAGTACTTCGGCGGGGAGCTGCCGGCCTCGGCCGCGCACGGTGACGCCGAGCAGGCGATCGCGGACGGGCTCCGCGCGGCCGTCGAGACGGCCGACCGGAAGATCGGCGAGGAGCTGGACTTCGCCGGCGGCCTGGCGGCGATCTTCGAGTTCGTCAAGCAGGTCAACGGCTACCTCACCGAGCAGGAGCCCTGGAAGGTCGCCAAGGACGAGTCGGCGGAGGGGCAGGCCCGCCTGGCCACCATCCTCTACACAGCCGCCGAGGCGCTGCGCGGCACCGCCGTCCTGCTCAACCCGGTGATGCCGTCCACGGCCGAGAAGCTGTGGGACTCGCTGGGCGCCGCCGAGGGCCTCGGCGCGCTCGCCGCGCAGACCGTCGCCACCGCCGGTGACTGGGGCCGGCTGCCCGCCGGTGCCACCGTCACCAAGGGCGAGATCCTGTTCCCGCGCCTGGAAGAGAAGCCGGCCTCCTGATGCCCGCCAAGGACGACGACCGGTCGACCCCGCCGCCGCTGCCGGAACCCCTGGCCGTGGCGGTGGCCGACTCGCACACCCACCTCGACATGCAGGCCGGCACCCCGGCCGAGGGACTGGCCCGGGCCGCCTCGGTCGGGGTCACCACGGTGGTCCAGGTGGGCTGCGACGTGCCCGGCTCGCGCTGGGCCGCCGAGCTGGCGGCCCGGTACGAACAGGTGCACGCGGCCGTCGCCCTGCACCCCAACGAGGCGCCGCGGATCTTCCTCGGCGACCCGGACGGCTGGTCCGGGCAGCAGCGCCCCGCGGGCGGCCAGGCGGCGCTGGACGAGGCGCTCGCCGAGATAGACGCCCTGGCGGCGCTGCCGCAGGTGCTCGCCGTGGGCGAGACCGGCCTGGACTACTTCCGCACCGGGCCGGAGGGCGTGGAGATCCAGAAGGAGTCGTTCCGCCGCCACATCGAGATGGCCAAGCGGCACGGCAAGGCCCTGGTCATCCACGACCGGGACGCCCACGAGGACGTCATCGCCGTCCTGCTGGCCGAGGTCGCCCCCGAACGGACGATCTTCCACTGCTACTCCGGCGACGCCGAGATGGCCAAGGTCTGCGCCGAGCACGGCTGGTACCTCTCCTTCGCCGGCCCGGTCACCTTCAAGGCCAACCAGCCGCTGCGCGACGCCCTGCTCGCCACCCCGCTGGACCGGGTCCTGGTCGAGACCGACGCCCCCTTCCTCACCCCGCACCCGTACCGGGGACGGCCGAACGCCCCGTACCTCATCCCGGTCACGGTGCGGTCGATGGCCGCCACTTTGGGGCTGCACGAGGACGAGCTGTCGGCGGCGATCGCGGAGAACACCGCGCGGGCCTTCGGGTACTGAGCGGGTCGAAGAAACGATTCGCCCCTCGGGTCCTCCGGATCGACCCGGCCAAGGGGCGTCGAACTCCGACCGCCTCCCGCGCCCGTATCCTTGGCCCGTGAGCACCACCGACCCCACCCCTGACAGCCACCTGCTGGGCGCCGCCGACATCCGGGAGCTGGCGGCCGCGTTCGGCGTGAAGCCGACCAAGCAGCGCGGGCAGAACTTCGTCATCGACGGCAACACCGTGCGGCGGATCGTCCGGGCCGCCGACGTGACGGAGCAGGACGCGGTGGTGGAGGTCGGGCCGGGGCTCGGATCGCTGACGCTGGCGCTGCTGGAGGTCGCGCGGCACGTCACGGCGGTCGAGATCGACCCGGTGCTCGCGCAGCACCTGCCGGACACCGTCGCCGCCCGGATGCCCGGCCGGGTGGACTCCTTCGACCTGGTGTTCAGCGACGCCATGGAGGTCACCGAGCTGCCCGGGCCGGCGCCCACCGCGCTGGTCGCCAACCTGCCGTACAACGTCGCCGTGCCCGTCCTGCTGCACATGCTGGCGACCTTCCCCAGCATCGAGCGGACCCTGGTGATGGTGCAGAGCGAGGTCGCCGACCGGCTCGCCGCCAAGCCCGGCAACAAGGTCTACGGCGTCCCGTCGGTCAAGGCCAACTGGTACGCCGACGTGAAGCGGGCCGGCGCCATCGGGCGCAACGTGTTCTGGCCCGCCCCCAACGTCGACTCCGGCCTCGTCTCGCTGATCCGCCGCGAGCCGCCCAGGACCAGCGCCAGCCGCGAGGAGGTGTTCGCGGTGGTCGACGCCGCGTTCGCCCAGCGGCGCAAGACCCTGCGTGCCGCGCTGGCCGGCTGGGCCGGCTCCGCCGCCGGGGCCGAGCAGGCGCTCGCGGCCGCCGGGATCGACCACAAGCTGCGCGGCGAGATGCTGACGGTGGAACAGTTCGCCGCGATCGCCGAGCACAAGCCCGCCAAGTCCGCCGAGACTGCCGAGACTGCCAAGTCCGCCGAGACTGCTGAGGACAGCGTGTGATCACCGTACGGGTGCCGGCCAAGGTCAACGTCCAGCTCGGGGTCGGCGGACTGCGCGCCGACGGCTTCCACGACCTGGCCAACGTCTTCTTCGCCGTCGCGCTCGGCGACGAGGTCACCGCCTCCGAGTCGTCCGAGGGCGTCACGCTGTCCTGCTCCGGGCCGGACGCCGCGTCCGTCCCGCTGGACGACAGCAACCTCGCCGCCCGCGCCGCCCGGCTGCTCGCCGCCCACCACGGGATCGCCGACCCCGGAGTCCACCTGCACATCGCCAAGGCCATCCCGGTCGCCGGCGGCATGGCCGGCGGGAGCGCCGACTGCGCCGCCGCGCTGGTCGCCTGCGACGCGCTGTGGAAGCTGGACACCCCCGTCGAGACGCTGCTGGAACTGGCCGCCGAACTGGGCTCCGACGTGCCCTTCGCCCTGGTCGGCGGCGTCGCGCTGGGCCGCGGCCGGGGCGAGATCCTGGAACCGCTCGCCGTCTCCGGCACCTTCCACTGGGTCTTCGCGGTCGCCGAGGGCGGCCTGTCCACCCCCGCCGTCTTCCGCGAGTGCGACCGGCTGCGCGAGGAGGCCGGCACCGGCTCCAGCGACACCGACGTCCCCACCCCCGACGCCGACCCGGCCCTGGTCACCGCCCTCGCCGAAGGCGACGCCGTCGCCCTGGCCGCCGCGCTCGCCAACGACCTCCAGCCCGCCGCGCTCTCGCTGCGCCCCGCGCTGGCCGCCACCCTGCGGGCCGGCACCGAGGCCGGCGCGCTCGGTGCCCTGGTCTCCGGCTCCGGGCCGACCTGCGCCTTCCTGGTCAAGGACGCCGACGCGGCCACCGCCGTCGCCGAGGCGCTGCGGGCCTCCGGCACCTGCCGGACCGCGCACGCCACGTACGGGCCGGTGCCGGGGGCCTCGGCGGCGTCGTAACGCCGTAGTCGCCGGGGCCTCGGCCCGTCAGTGGGGTGTCGGCCCGCCCATTAGGCTGGGGTGATCGGGGAGTCCCCGAGAGGAGCGCCCCCGCCACTGACGGCGGGCCGCCCCGCGACCGCCGAACCCAGGAGCGCAGCACACGTGGCCGTCAACCTCGCCACCATCGAGTCCGTCACGAAGGTCTACGGCACCCGCACCCTGCTGGACGCGGTGAGCCTGGGCGTGAGCGAGGGCGACCGGATCGGCGTCGTCGGCCGCAACGGCGACGGCAAGACCACCCTGATCCGGATGCTCGCCAAGCTGGAGGAGCCCGACGGCGGCCGGATCACCTGGAACGGCGGCCTCGAACCGGCCGTCCTCACCCAGCACGACTCGCTCGACCCGAAGGCCACCATCCGGCACGAGGTCATCGCCGACCGCGCCGACCACGAGTGGCTCGGCGACGCCCGCATCCGCGACATCATCGAGGGCCTCTTCGGCGGCCTCGACCTGCCCGGCTTCGCCGACGGCCTGGACACCGTCATCGGCCCGCTCTCCGGCGGCGAGCGCCGCCGGATCGCCCTCGCCAAGCTGCTGCTCGGCTCGCCCGAGCTGATCATCCTGGACGAGCCCACCAACCACCTCGACGTCGAGGGCATCAACTGGCTCGCCCAGCACCTGCAGAAGCGCCGCTCCGCGCTGGTCTGCGTCACCCACGACCGCTGGTTCCTCGACCAGGTCTGCACCCGGATGTGGGACGTCCAGCACGGCGACGTGCACGAGTACGAGGGCGGCTACTCCGACTACGTCTTCGCCCGCGCCGAGCGCTCCCGGATCGAGGCCGTCGAGGAGCAGAAGCGCCAGAACCTGGCCCGCAAGGAGCTGGCCTGGCTGCGCCGCGGCGCCCCCGCCCGCACCTCCAAGCCGCGCTACCGGATCGAGGCGGCCAACGCCCTGATCGCGGACGTGCCGGAGCCGCGGGACAGGAGCGAGCTGATGAAGTTCGCCAACGCCCGGCTCGGGAAGACGGTCTTCGACCTGGAGAACGTCACCGTGACGGCCGGCCCCAAGCTGCTGCTGGAGAACCTCACCTGGCAGCTCGGCCCCGGCGACCGGATCGGCCTGCTCGGCGTCAACGGCGCCGGCAAGACCTCGCTGCTGCGTGCCATGCGGGACGCGTACGCCTCCGAGGGCGACGTGCAGCCGACCTCCGGTGTGGTCAAGGTCGGCAAGACCGTGCGACTGGCCTACCTCTCCCAGGAGGTCGCCGAGCTCGAGCCGGAGACCCGGGTGCTGCAGGCCGTCGAGCAGATCCGCTCCCGGGTCGACCTCGGCAAGGGCCGGGAGATGAGCGCCGGGCAGCTGTGCGAGCAGTTCGGCTTCGGCAAGGACAAGCAGTGGACGCCGGTCGGCGACCTCTCCGGCGGCGAGCGGCGGCGGCTGCAGCTGCTGCGGCTGCTGATGGACGAGCCCAACGTGCTGTTCCTGGACGAGCCGACCAACGACCTGGACATCGAGACGCTCAACCAGCTGGAGGACCTGCTCGACGGCTGGCCCGGCTCGATGATCGTCATCAGCCACGACCGCTTCTTCATCGAGCGCACCACGGACGTCGTGTACTCGCTGCTCGGCGACAAGAAGATGCGGATGCTGCCGGGGGGCGTCGACGAGTACCTGGAGCGGCGGGCCCGGATGGCGGCTCTTGCGGCTGCTGCCGCTCCCGCTGCGCCGGCTGTTGAGGCCGCCGCCGCTGCCGGGCTGTCCGGCGGGGACCTGCGGGCGGCGAAGAAGGAGATGCAGAAGCTGGAGCGGCAGATCGCCAAGCTGGACGAGAAGGAGTCCAAGCTGCACGCCCAACTCGCCGAGCACGCCGCTGACTTCTCCAAGGTCGCGGAGCTGGACGGGCAGCTGCGCGCCGTCCGGGAGGAGAAGGAGGAGCTGGAGATGAGCTGGCTGGAGCTGGCCGAGCAGGTCTGAACTACCCCTTCTTCAGGAGCGTTTCGAGCTCGTCCGCCGCACGGCCCAGCGCGCTGAGCGCGGGGTCGTGCGGCGCCGTCGGACGCACCGCCGGCCGCGTCGGCGGGCGGTGCTCCCGGGCGGCGGCGGTCAGTTCGTCCAACGCCCGGCGGACCCGCTCGGTCTCCGCGGGATCGGGCACCCGGCCGCCGTACCGGATCTGCGCGGCGAAGGCCGCCACCGCGCCGCCCAGCCGCTCCAACGCGGCGGTGGCCGGCAGCCACTGCTCGGCCAGCCGGCCCGTGGGCGGCGGTTCGGCCAGGCCCTGCCGCACCTCCTGGCGGGCGTCCGCCAGCGAACGGTAGGCGGTGCGACGCAGCCAGACCTGGGCCCGGCCGTCCTGGGTGGTGGCGTCGAGGTAGGCGCGCAGGGCCGTGGTCGCGGCCACCAGCCGGGGCTCGATGCGGTGGCGCGGGCGCTCGGGCCACAACAGGTAGCCGAAGAGCAGCACGACCGCGCTGGCGAGCACGGTGTCCAGCACCCGCGGCCAGAACTCCGCAGCGCTGCTCTGGCCGCCGAGTTGCAGCAGGACCAGCGCCATCGGGGTCATCACCACCGTGTTCAGCCCGTAGTGCGCGGCGGTGGCGTACGGCAGCAGCGCGACGCACAGCGCGGCCATCGCGGTCAGCGCCCACCTCTCGGTGGTCAGCGACAGCAGCGCCGCCGTGACCACCACACCCAGCACCGTGCCGATCGCACGGCTCACCGCGCGCAGGAACACCGAACCCAGGTCCGGCTTCAGCACGAAGGCGATCGTCATCGGCACCCAGTAGCTCTTGCTGAGCGGATAGTTGGCGGTCACCACCGCGCCGACGGCGATGCACAGCGCGACGCGCAGCCCGTACCGGACGGAGGGACGCGACAACAGCCGTGCGCGCAGCCGCCACGGGTCGGGCGGGGGCGCGGGGGCGGTGCCGATCCGCGTCGTGCGGCCGGCGACGGTGTCGGCGGCGGCACGCAGCGCCACGTCCAGCGCCTGCCGCGCGGGGGTGTCGGGCCGCCAGTCGGGCACCGCGACCTCGCCGCCGCCCTGCCGTACGGCGGCCGCCAGGCGCCCAGGGACCTCGGCCACCTCCGGCGGGACGGGGCGCCAGGCCCACAGCAGGCCGGTCGCGGCCTCGGTGGCGGCGAGGGCGGCCTCGTACATGCGGTACAGGGCTTGCTGGTTGGTTCGGTGGGCCGGGTCCGGGAGTAGATCCTGGAGCTGGTTCAGGCGGGCGGTCAGTACCTGGCGCGAGGCGGCGCCCTGCGGGGTGCCCAGATCCGCGAGGGTGCGACCGAGCGCCTCGTAGACGGCGGCCAGCGCGCGGTTGCGGGGGTCGGAGCCGGACCGGTGATCGGCTCTCACTGGTAGGCCCAGCAGGACGACCAGCGCCGCGCCCGCCGACATCATCGGCGCCGCCGCCCACCACGGATGCGGCGGCGGCATCCCACTGCCCAACGCGGCCGACACCAACAGCAGCATCCCGGCCGCCGAACCACGCGGGCCGGTCGCACTCAACACCCCGGAGGCGAAGGCGGTGAGCGTCAGCGCGCCGCCGAGGACGGTGGCGCTCGCGTGGGCGTGCTGCAAGGCCGTACCGATCAGCATGCCGAGAGCGGAGGCGAACACGGCGGTGGCGATGCGGGTGGCGCGCTGGTACGCCGGCTCCGCACGGTCGTTCATCGTCGCGTGCATCGCGCCCAGCCCGGCGAACACCCCGAGATCCAGCCGGTGCGTCAACAGGCCGGCCGTCAGCGGTACCGCCATGCCGAGCGCGGCGCGGGCCATCGGCGCCAACGGCAGCGGAGGGCGGGCAGGTCGCACGGCGCGGGCCCACCAGGGTGTCGGCTTGCTCGGAGGCATACGGGGTCACGTCCGTTCTGCGGCCTCGGGTCGCTGCTGTGCGACATTGCGCGGCAGATGGGGCGTACCGGGTCAGTCTACCCAGCGGCCTGGTGGTCGGCTGTACGTGTCAAGTTCGTACCGATCGTGCACGGGCGGGCCATGGGCCCTGCCAGCCCGACAGAGGTGGTGGCTACGATGACAGAGGCGGATACCGCCCACAGGGCGGGCGGTTGAACCCGTCCAGGGCGGCAAGGCCGAGAAGTTGACGGTGTGTTGCGGCGGAGCGCACGGGGTTGCCCGGGGTGCCCGGCCGTACGGGGGAGAGGTGGACTGCTGTGTCAGACGATGGTGACCCGCGCTCGGGGAAGACGCCGGCGCCTGCGGACCCTGGGACGGCGAATCCGGGGGGCTCTACTGATTCGACGCCGTTCATGCTGGATGGGCCGACGATTCCCTTGCCCTGGGGCGGGATCAATCTCGCTCCCGTCGTCAGCACGGCGCAGACGGACGGCAGCGCCGGTGCCCTGGTTGCGGCTTTCGGCAAGCACGACGTCAAGGTCGAGCTGGACACGCTGACGACGTTCGCGAAGAAGGTCGAGGCGCTGCTCCAGGCCATGGAGGGATCGGAGGCGGCGCCGTACAAGCTTGAGGCACAGAAACTGACTCAGCAGAGCTTCGTCAGCGGCGGTACGACGTTCGCGGAAGCGACGGATCTGAACTCCGCCTATGAGAAGGTCCACGCCCAGCTCGTCAAGCTGCATAAGGACTTCGCGTCGCAGATCCAGTCGATGCAGACGGCGATCTCGCATACGGCGAGCACATACACGACCAACGAGGATCACACGACGGCTGCGCAGAAAGCCGTCGCGCAGAGCGCGGGCGCCGCCTCGCCGACGTCGGGGTCGGACGACCTCAAGTACTGATGGCGGTCTGGGGAGAGTCCTACGGGGAGACGGGGAGCAAATAGTGTCAGCTGAGACGAACTTCGAGGGCATCGACCACGCCCAGCTGCGGAAGATGGTCGCCAGCACGGACCCCACTACGGTCCTCAGCCGCGGTACCCAACTTCAGTCGGCTGGCCGGGTCCTTAAAGAGCTGAGTTCGGCGCTCAAGTCGCATGTCGGCAACGTCACATGGGAAGGCCCGGCTGCCGAGAACTTTAAGACCTGGGTGGGTGACCTGCAGAAGTCAGCGCAGATCATCAGCGACCATGCCACGTCCGCTGGCGATGCGATGCACCAGGCTGGTGAAGCGCTCAGCACCGCCAAGGTTGCCGTGCCGGAGCCGCCGAAGACGGAGATCGAAGCGGTCAACAGATACAACAGCCAGTCGCCCATGGTCAAGGTTCCCCAGCTTGCGGTGGGCCAGAGTGCCGACGACTACATGAAGTCGATCAACCCCAAGTGGGTGACGGCGACGGAGTTTCTGCAGGCTGATGCGAAGGTCAAGGCGGAGCACCAGCAAGCCGTTCTCCAGATGGAGAAACTGGCGCAGGCGTACTCCGCGGCGACAAAGACGCTGAATCAGATTCCCTCTGATGTGGTGCTGCCGGGTACGCCTGGTACCGGCAGCAATCAGGAGTACGACTCAACTACTGCGTCGGGCGGTAGCGGTGGCTACGCCGGCTCTGGAGGCTCCCTCCGTAGCCCTCGGACGGGTAGCGGCAGCACTGGCGGTAGCTACAGCCCGTCCGGTGGCCGCTACGGTGGTGGCTCTGTGACGCCCCGCGACCCGGGAACGAGTTGGCAGGACCCGTCCAACCCGAGCCGCACCGGAACGACCCCGCCGCACGGCGGCGTACAACTACCGCCCGCGCCGCAGGATCCGGGCTCCTCGAACTCGCCGTCCCACCCGCCGTCCCACCCGTCGGACCCGGTCAACCGCCCGGGCACCGGCCTCGACAGCTTGCCGACTCTGCCGACTGTGCCTGGCCAGACCGGCCCCGGCAGTGGCCCCCTGCCGGACGGCCCGGGCACCACTCCCATCTACCCGAGCGGGCCTGGTAACCCTGGCGGTACGCCCACGGGCTATCCGGGTGGCGGGCCGATCACCGGCTTCCCGGTCGGAGGAGGTGGCGGGTCGATCCCGACGAAGAGCAGCGGTTCGCTGCCCGGCAGGGGCGGCGGCTCGATTCCGGCCCGCACGATCCCGTTCGGCGGTGGCCAGGTTCCGGGCAAGTCCGGTACCCCTGGCCTGCCCAGCGGAACGGTCTTCGGTCGCGAGGGAGGGCCGGTCGGTGGCGGCCGGGCCGGATCGTCCATGGGCGGCGGAATGGGCATGCACCCCGGCATGGGGGGTGGCCACGGTGTCGTCGGCGGGGGTGGCGGCTCGCGTGGCCGGGGCCTGGCCTCGACCGTCGGCGGTACGGTCGGCGGTCGCAAGGGACCGGCCGCCGGCGGGGAGTTCACGCCGGGCGGTACGGGTCTGCGCAACCGTGCGGCTGCAGCGGAAGCTGCCGAAGGCGGCTCCCGGTCCGGGCAGAACGGCATGATGGCTCCGGGCGCGGGGGGCCACGGTGGTCGGAACGAGCGGGACCGCCGCAAGCGTGCCGACTACCTGCACGAGGACGAGGAGACCTGGACCAGCGGTACGCCGCACAGCAACCCGGACGTGGTTGAGTAGGACGGCAACGACTGCCCGGCCGCTGGGCTCGCCCAGTGGCCGGGCAGACCTGTTCGGCGCGGGCTTTCCCGGCCAGCGGAGAGATCGACGAGGAGTTGTGATGGGGCGGACGAACGCGCGAGCGCGTTGGCGGGCTGCTGCGGCGGGGCTTCTGGCGGCAGGAGTCGTAGTCGGCCCGGTCGCAGCGCCCGCCGTTGCCGAGGACACGATCCGACAGCAGCAGTGGCATCTGGACGCGATGCATGCCCCGGAGATGTGGAAGGTGTCCCGGGGGCAAGGCATCACTGTCGCGGTGATTGACAGTGGATTCAAGCTGGACCACCCGGACCTGGAAGGGCAGTTCCTGCCGGGTAAGGATTTCAGCGGGAGTGCCGGTGGGGTGGGCTCCTTCGCGGACGGCCACGGTACTGGCATCGCCAGCCTCATCGCTGGGACCGGCAAGGGAATGGGAGGGACTGGCGCACAGGGTCTGGCGCCGGGTGTCAAGATCCTTCCACTGAAGATCAACACTGGATCGGTTGGGGCGCTCGTTTCGACTGATTTCCTTGACCAGATCGGGCAGGCCATTGCCTACGCGACTGGCCAAGGGGCGAAGGTTGTCAACATTTCCCAGGGGGTTGGTGCCGTAACGACCTTTCCGGCGGACGTGGAGAAACTGAATCGGATTATTTCGGCAGCCAGGGCCAAGGGTGTTCTGGTTGTTGCCAGTGTCGGGAACGAAGCAGAGAAGGGAAATCCCGTCGACTACCCCGGAGCTCTCCCCGGTGTGGTCGGCGTCGGAGCCTCGGATCGGAGCGGCACTGTCACGGCGGAGTCTGAACGCGGTCCGCAAGTAGATCTTGTCGCGCCTGGTATGGATATGATCGCCGCTTGCATCTCCTCCACGGGTTACTGCAAGAGCCGCGGCACTTCGGATGCGGCTGCGTTGGTGTCGGCCTCGGCTGCTCTGGTGTGGTCGGCGCATCCCGACTGGACGGGAAATCAGATCCTGCGCGTCCTTATCAATACGGCTGGTAAGCCGGCCAGTGGGGATCGAACCGACACCGCTGGATACGGTGCGGTCCGGCCGCGGATTGCGTTGACTGACCCGGGTGACCCCGGTCCGGCGGATGTATCGCCGCTCGCGGCTGATGCGTCTGTGCCGTCGGCTGCTTCGTCGCCGTCTGAGTCTGCGAGTTCGTCGGCTTCCGCGTCGTCGGCGCCGAGTGCTCCTGCGAGCCCGAGCGACGTTGCAGTGGGCGCACCCACAGCGCAGCCGAAGGCTGATGCGTCGTCCGGGTCGGGTGGCAGCGTGCTGCCGATCGTCGCCGCCGTGGTGGCCGGCCTGGCGCTGGTCGCCGGTGTGGTGTTCGTCGCGCTGCGGCGGAGGTCTGCCGCGCGGCCGGAGGCTCATGTGTCGCCGGTGCCTGCGCAGCAGCCAGCGACTCCGCCGTCTCCGCCGTCGTACGAGCCGCCGGTGGCGCCGCAGGACAACCCGTACGCGAAGTAGTTCAAGCTGTTTGGTGTCGTGGGGGAACCGGGTGGGGAACCGCTGGACGTGGGCTCGGCGGTTTGCCGCTGTTGGGGTCGCGAGCATGTGCGCGGTGGGGACAGCGGCGACGCCTGCCCTCGCGGGTGGGCCGATTCGGGCTGATCAGTGGCATCTGGATGCCATGCACGCCCCGGAGATGTGGAAGACCTCGAAGGGGGAGGGGATCACCGTTGCGGTGATCGACGGCGGGTTCAAGCTCGATCATCCGGATCTGGTGGGACAGTTCCTTCCGGGCAAGGACTTCAGTGGCAGTCCCGGCGGCGTGGGGTCCTACGCGGACGGGCATGGCACGGAGATGGCCAGTCTGATCGCCGGAACCGGCAAGAGCAGCGGCGGGACGGGTGCCTACGGATTGGCGCCGGGAGTCAAGATTCTTCCCCTGAAGATGAATGACGGATCGGACCGGTCCCTGGGGGCTTCCATCTCGTCCGACTTCCTCGATGAGGTCGGTCAGGCCGTGAACTATGCGGTTGAGCAGGGCGCGAAGGTCATCAGCATTTCGGAGGAGAGCGCGGCGGTCAACGCCACTCCGGAGAACGTTGCCAAGTTGGATCGCATTCTTGCGGCCGCGAGGGCGAAGGGGGTGCTCGTGGTCGCAAGTGTCGGGAACTCCGCGAAGGACGGCAATCTCGTCATGTATCCGGCTGCGCTGCCCAACGTCGTCGGCGTCGGGGCTGTTGATCGGAACGGCACGGTGACGGATGAGTCGCAGACGGGGCCGCACGTTGCGTTCGTGGCCCCCGGCGTGGATGTGATCGACGCCTGCACGGGCTCCACCGGCTACTGCAAGCGTCATGGAACGTCTGCTGCTGCGGCTCTGGTGTCCGCTTCGGCGGCGCTGGTCTGGGCGGTTCACAAGGACTGGACCGCGAATCAGGTCCTTCGGGTGCTCATCAACACGGCCGGCAGGCCGAATGGCGGTAACAGCCGTACGGACAGCGCGGGGTGGGGCGCCGTTCGGCCGAGGATCGCATTGACGAGTCCGGGCGATCCCGGTCCGGCTGATGTGTCGCCGCTCCCGGCGGACGTGCCTGTGCCGACTCCGTCGTCCGCACTCCTGGCCTCGCCGCTGCCGACCGCCACCCCTGTCGGTCCGTCGCCGACGGCCGTGCCCTCGCCGGCCGCGACGGCCACCGTGGCCGCAGTGGACACCGGGAGCGGGAGTGCCGGTCTCAGCTGGCCGGTGGCCATCGCGGTGATCGTGGTGGTGGTTCTGGTGGCGGGTGTGATCGTTGCCCTGCTGGTGCGGCGGCTGATCGTGGTGTTGCGGGGCGCGCGGGAGGCGTAGGACGCCGGCGTGAGGTTGTGGGTGTGCGCTGGGGTCACCCGGGTGGCGGCTGGTGGGGTGGTCGGGGGGTGGTGAGGGTGGTGGTATGGATGCGGAGGGTGCTTGGCGGGTAGGGCAGTTGCGGCGGGCGGCGGCTGCGGCGTTGATCGGGACGGCGATCGAGTTCTACGACTTCTTCCTGTACGGGACGGCGGCCGCGTTGGTGTTCGGGCCGGTGTTCTTTCCCGAACTGGGCAGAGTGGGGGCGCTGTTGGCGGCGTTCTCGGTGTATGCGGTGGCGTTCCTGGCCCGGCCGTTGGGGGCGGTGGTGTTCGGGCATTTCGGGGACCGGGTGGGGCGGAAGGCGACGCTGGTGGTGTCGCTGCTGTTGATGGGGTTGGCGACGGCGGCGGTGGGGGTGTTGCCGGGGTTCGCGGTGTGGGGGTGGTGGTCGCCGGTGCTGCTCGTGGTGCTGCGGGTGTGCCAGGGCGTCGGGTTGGGCGGGGAGTGGGGCGGGGCGGCGCTGCTGATCGCGGAGAACGCGCCGGCCGGGCGGCGGGGGCGGTACGGGGGTTTCCTGCAGTTGGGGCCGACGGGTGGGTTCGTGCTGGCCAACGGGGTGTTCCTGGCGCTCCAACTCGGTATGGACGAGGGGTCGTTCCGGGAGTGGGGCTGGCGGGTGCCGTTCCTGGCCTCGACGTTGTTGGTGGCGGTGGGGCTGTTCGTGCGGTTGCGGATCGAGGAGTCCCCGCTGTTCCGGACGGACGAGTGCAGGGAGCGGCCGCCGGTGGTGGAGGTGTTGCGCGAGCACTGGCGTCCGGTGCTGGCGGGCGGCGGGGCGATCACCGTGGGGTACGCGCTGTTCTACCTGACCACGACGTACGCGCTGGCGTACGCGACGTCCGGCCTCGGGGTGGCGAGCACGCTGGTGCTGTCGATGCTGCTGGTCGGGGCGGCGGGGATGGCCGTGATGGTGTGGCTGAGTGCCTCGCGCAGTGACCGGTGGGGGCGGCGGCGGACGCTGCAGTGGGCGACGGGGCTCGCCGCGGGCTGGGCGCTGGTGGTGTTCCCGCTGTTGGAGACGGTGCGGCGGCCGCTGATGTTCGTCGGGCTGGCGGGGGCGATGGTGGTGCTGGGCTGCATGTTCGGGCCGGTGGCGGCGTTCCTGCCGGAGCTGTTCCCGACCCGGGTGCGCTACACCGGGGCCGCGCTGACGTACAACCTGGGCGGGGTGATCGGCGGTGCGACGACGCCGCTGGTGGCGACCAGGCTGACCGCGGCGTACGGGACGGCGCAGCCGGTGGGTTGGTACGTGGCGGGGCTGGGCGTACTGGCCCTGGGGTGCCTGCGGCTGTTGCCGGAGACCACGGGCGCGGAGTTGGCGGCGGTGGACGGCGGACGCCGCCGGGCGCCCGTCCTGGGGACGGACCCGGCGGCGTAGGCGCAGGCGCGGGGTGGGGTCAGCCGGCCAGGGCGGCCCGGCCGGCCAGCACGATCGCGGTGTGCCGGGCGACGCGCTCGCCGAGGTGCTCGGCGGTCGCGATGTCGGCCTTGTGGACGGCCTCGACGCCGGCGTCGGAGGGCGAGGAGGCGGCGGCGCCGCTGAAGAAGCCGAGGCGGTTGAGGTCGTTCTCGGTGGCGGTGGTGGCGTTCCAGCCGGGCTTGAGGCCGAGGTTGACCCAGTTCATGCCGTGCTGGGCGGCGAGGGTCTGGAAGAAGCCGAGGGTGCTGGCCTTGTCGCCGCTCTTGGAGGCGGAGTTGGTGAAGCCGGCCGCGACCTTGTCCTTCCAGGCGTCGGTGAACCAGCGCTTGCTGGTGGCCTCGGCGAAGACGTGGAAGGCGCCGGAGGCGGTGCCCATGTAGGTGGGGGAGCCGAAGACGATCGCGTCGGCGGCGTCCAGCTGGGCCCACTGCTCGTCAGTGATGGTGTCGACGGCGATCGAGACGACCTCGGCACCTGCGGTGGCGGCGCCGCGGGCGACGGCCTCGGCTATCACGGCGGTGTGGCCGTAGCCGGAGTGGTAGGCGATCGCGACGGTGGGGCGGATGGCGGTCATGCGGGGCGCTCCTGTACGGGACGGCGGTGGGCCGGTGGGCCGGTGGGCCGGTGGGCCGGTGGGTAAGTGGCGGGGACGGCCGGGGCAGGGCGAATCTTGCGGACGCCCGGCCCGTCGAACGGTCTCCAATATAGACCAAGTCTCTATTGGGTACCAGGGGCGGATTGGAGACCGCGGGGCTACCCTGGTCGGTATGACGACGGAGGAAACGGCCCGGGAGCAGGGTCAGCCGCACGGGCAGGTGCTGGAGCTCAACGTCTTCGCGCAGCTCTGCCCCAGTCGCGAGATGTTCGCCGAGCTGGCCGACAAGTGGTCGCTGCTGATCCTGATGAGCCTCGCCGCCTGCGGGCCGCAGCGCTTCTCCGAACTCCAGCGCGGGATCGGCGGGGTCAGCCGCAAGATGCTCACCCAGTCGCTGCGCACCCTGGAGCGCGACGGCCTGGTGCTCCGCACGGTCTTCCCGGAGACGCCGCCGCGGGTGGTCTACGACCTGCTGCCGCTCGGCCGGGAACTGGCGGAGCTGGTCTCCCCGCTCGGTCGCTGGACGGAGCGGCGCGCCCCGCAGATGCTCGCGGCCCGCGAGGAGTTCGACGCCGCGCACTCCGGGGCCTGAGGGGTCGCAGGCGGGCCGGGGAGGCCCGAGGTGGGCCCGAGGTGGGCCCGGACGGGGCCGATTTCCCTTTCGGGTCGACGGCCGTGTAATGTCTTCCTTGTTCGACCGGCCCGGGAAAACAAGCCCGGCAAGCCCCTATAGCTCAGTCGGTAGAGCGTCTCCATGGTAAGGAGAAGGTCTGCGGTTCGATTCCGCATGGGGGCTCCACTGAAAGACCCTCGCCTCGTGGCGGGGGTCTTTCGCGTTTCCCGAGCCCGTTGACCCGGCCAGGCCCGAGCCCGGCCGGACCGCCGACACGCGGTGGCCTAGCGGGTCGGGTGCGGAATGCGCTGTGATGGTGCGTCATCGGCCGCCCGCCCGAGGGGTGCGGGCGCGAGCCGGACCCCGACCGGGAGGGCGTCATGGGTGTTCGACTCGTGGTGGTCGACGACCACCGGCTGCTGGCCGAGGCGCTGGCCACCGCGCTCCAACTGCGCGGCCACCGGGTGCTCGCGGTCGGCTCCCCGGCCGGTGTCGCCGCCGACCTGGTGGCCGGGCGGCGGCCGGAGGTGTGTCTGCTGGGCGTGGCCGCGCCGGGGGAGCCCGGCGCCTTCGACGGGCTGCGCCGGATCCACCGGGAGCGCCCCGAGGTGGCCGTGATCGTGCTCGGTCCGGTCGGTGAACTGAGGGGCGTGGCAGGGGCGTTCGCGGCCGGCGCGGCCGGGTACGTGCCCAGCGACGAGCGGATCGAGGTGGTCGAGCGGGCGATCGGACGGGCCCGGGCGGGCGAGGCCGCGGTGGCGGTGGACGTCCTGCGCGGGGCCTTCGACCAGCTGCTGCGCCCGGTGGCCGAACCGGACGACGAGGCGGTCAGGCTGCTGCGACTGCTGACCCGCCGTGAGGTGCAGGTGCTGGCCCGGATCGCGGACGGCGAGGACACTGCGGCGATCGCCGCCGGGATGCGGATCGCCGCGAGCACCGCCCGTACCCACGTCCAGCGGGTGCTGATGAAGCTGGGCGCGCGCACCCGGCTGGAGGCGGCCGCGGTGGCCGCGCGCACCGGCCTGCTGGAGCGGATGTCCGGCGGCTGAGGACGGCGGCTGAGGAGAGCGGCTGTGGACGGCTCGTGGGCAGCGGCTGTGGAGAGCGGCTGTGGACTGGGTGAGAAAGCCCTGGAGCGACCACCCGGTGGTCGGGAGCACCCCGCCGGGCAGGGACAATTGGCGGCAGTCGTACGCATTCCGTCGATGGCCGCCGACCGGGCGGACCCATCGCCCGCTGGAGGTCTCATCATGAGTAAGTACCTGGTCACGGGTGGCGCCGGCTACGTCGGCAGCGTGGTGGCCGCCCACCTGCTGGAGGCCGGGCACCAGGTGACCGTCCTGGACGACCTGTCGACCGGCTTCCGTGAGGGCGTCCCGGCCGGTGCCGAGTTCGTCGAGGGGCGGATCCAGGAGGCCGGCAAGGTGCTGGACGGCTCCTTCGACGGCGTGCTGCACTTCGCCGCCTCCTCTCAGGTCGGCGAGTCGGTCGTGGACCCGGAGAAGTACTGGCGCAACAACGTGGCCGGCTCGCTGGAGCTGATCAGCGCGATGCGCGCGGCGGGCGTGCGCAAGCTGGTGTTCTCCTCCACCGCCGCCACCTACGGCGAGCCGGAGGCGGTGCCGATCGCCGAGACCGCCCGCACCGCGCCGACCAACACCTACGGCGCCACCAAGCTCGCGGTGGACCACCTGATCACCAGCGAGGCCGTCGCGCACGGCCTGGCCGCCGTCTCGCTGCGCTACTTCAACGTGGCCGGCGCGTACGGCGCCTACGGCGAGCGCCACGACCCCGAGTCGCACCTGATCCCGCTGGTCTTCCAGGCCGCGCTGGGCCAGCGCCCGCACATCGCGGTGTACGGCGACGACTACCCGACCCCGGACGGCACCTGCATCCGCGACTACATCCACGTCGCGGACCTGGCCGAGGCGCACCTGCTGGCGCTGGACGCCGCCAAGTCGGGCGAGCACCTGATCTGCAACCTGGGCAACGGCAGCGGCTTCTCGGTGCACGAGGTGATCGAGTCGGTCAAGCGCGTCACCGGCCGGGAGATCCCGGTGCAGGTGGCCGGTCGTCGGGCCGGCGACCCGGCGGTGCTGGTGGCCTCCGCCGAGCGCGCCCACCAGGCGCTGGGCTGGACGCCGCGGCGCCCGAACCTGGACGACATCGTGTCCGACGCCTGGAAGTTCACCCTGGAGAAGAACGCCGGCTGACCACGGGCGAGTCGGGACGGCCCCGGGGTCGCGGAAGGCGCCCCGGGGCCGTCCGGGCCGAACAAGTCCGGCCACTCGCATAGCGTCTGACGAAAGTTCACCAATCCACCACGGGGGAGTTTCCCGGCCCGTACGCTGAGTGCGGTACCGGTGGGGGCCGGCGCCGATTCGGCCTCGCCGGCCGACCGGTGGGCGGGCGGAGCGACGGGTTCGGAGCACGGTCGCCGGACCGATCCCCGCTCCCGGGCTCGGGCGCTCTGAGCAGGGGGGTACTGACGATGGGGCGGATCCGGGTCCTGGTGGTCGACGACCACCGGATCTTCGCCGAGGCACTGGCCGCGTCCCTCGCCGCCGAGCCCGACGTGGAGGTGGGCGCGGCGGGCAGCGCGGCCGCCGCCGAGCGGGCGCTGGAGCGCGCCGCCGCCGAGGGGCGGGCTTACGACGTGGCGCTGATCGACGCCGACCTGGGCACCGAGGCCGCGGGCGCCCGGGCCAGGTCGGGGGCCGAGCCGGGCGAGGAAGCCCGGCGCCGCCAGGCCCCGACCGCCCCGCCGCCCCGCCGGTCCGCGGCGCCGACGCCGACGACCGTCGCCCGTCCGGCGGACCAGCTGCGCCCGGAGCAGTTGCGTCCGGACCAGCTGCGAGCCGACCAGCTCAGGGCCGTCTCCCCGCCCCCCGACGGCATTACCCTGCTCGGCCGGTTGCGCCGCGCCCACCCCGGGCTGCGCGCCGTCGTCCTGGCCACCGCCGACGACCCGCACCGCGCCGCCCGGGCGCTGCACGCGGGCGCCACCGGCTGGGTGGCGAAGGAGAGTTCGCTGGCCCGGCTGCTGGCCGTGGTCCGGGGCGTGCTGCGGGACGAGACGCATCTGCCGCCCGCGCTGCTCACCGGGGTGATCCGCGAGCTCACCACCGCCCGGCGGGACCGCACCGAGAGCGAGCGGCTGGTCGACACCCTCACCCCGCGGGAGAAGCAGATCCTGCGCTGCATGGTCGCGGGCCTGGGCCGGCAGGCCGTCGCCGAGCGGCTCTACCTGTCGCCGCACACCGTCCGTACCCACATGCAGAACGTGCTCGGCAAGCTCGGGGTGCACTCCACCCTGGCCGCCGTCGCGGTCGCCCGCCGGGCCGGGGTCAGCCCCGCCGAGCCGGCGGTGCCGCCGTCCATCGCCTCCGCCCCCTGAACGGCGGCGGAACGGCTCAGCCGGGGATGTTGTCGAACGGCGCGACCAGCAGCCGCAGCAGCGCGGCGAGTTCGCCCTGCTGTCCGGAGCTGAGCTGGGCGAGGAGTTCGCGCTCGTGCGCGAGCAGTCCGGCCAGCGCCTGGTCGGCGCGGTCCCGGCCGTCGTCGGTCAGCCGGACCAGGACGCCGCGCCGGTCGTCCGGGTCGGGCAGGCGCTTGACCAGGCCCTTGCCGGTGAGCCGGTCGATCCGGTTGGTCATGGTGCCGGAGGTGACCAGGGTCTGGGTGAGCAGTTGGCCGGGGGACAGCTGGTACGGGGAGCCGGCCCGCCGCAGGGCGGTCAGGACGTCGAACTCCCAGGGCTCCAGGCCGTGCTCGGCGAAGGCGGTGCGGCGGGCGCGGTCCAGGTGCCGGGCGAGTCGGCTGACCCGGCTGAGCACCTCAAGCGGCTCCACGTCGAGGTCGGGGCGCTCTCGGCGCCATGCTGCGACCAGCCTGTCGACCTCGTCCTCCATGACGATCAGTGTATCGGTGGATGTGTCGATGTGAAGTCTCTTGACATCGAGAAATGTGCCAGCGAGGCTGCACCGAGATATCTTGATGTCGAGATACCTGTGAGGTGAGCCATGACCACCCCCGTCTGGGACCCGGCGCAGTACCTGCGCTTCGCCGACGAACGCACCCGCCCGCTGCGCGAACTGATCGCCCGTGTCCCCGCCCTCCCGGATCCGGATCCGCACGACGCCGTGATCCTCGACATCGGCTGCGGCCCGGGCAACTCCACCGCCGTCCTGCGCGAACGCTGGCCGCAGGCCCGGATCACCGGTATCGACAACTCCGCCCCGATGCTCGCCACCGCCCGCACCGAGGGCGAACCCACCGCCGACTACCTGCTCGCCGACGCCCGCGCGTACGACCCCGCCCCGGCCCGGCCCGACCTGATCGTCTCCAACGCGACCCTGCAGTGGATCGACGGCCACCTCGACCTGATCCCGCGCTGGGCCGCCGCGCTGCGCCCGGGCGGAACGGTCGCCATCCAGGTCCCCGGCAACTTCGACGCCCCCAGCCACACCCTGCTCGCCGACCTGCGCCGCAGCCCCCGCTGGCGCGACGCCCTCGGCGCCGACGCCGTCCGCTCCGGCGTCCACCCGCCCGAGCGCTACCTCGACGCCCTGGCCGGCGCCGACTGCCTCCCCGACGTCTGGGAGACCACCTACCGCACCCTGCTGCCGGGGCCGGACCCGGTGCTGGAGTGGGTCAAGGGCAGCGCCCTGCGGCCCGTCCTCACCAGGCTCGCCGACCCGGCCGACCGGGCCGCCTTCCTCGCCGAGTACCGGCGGCTGCTGCGCGAGGCCTACCCGGCCGGACGGTACGGGACGGTGTTCCCGTTCCGGCGGATCTTCGCGGTGGGGGTGAAGCGGTAGTGGGGAGTGAGGCGACAGCCCGGGTGGAACGGTCCGGGTGAAGCGGTGGCGACCGGGCCCGGTACGGGTTCAGCCCTGCCGGTCGCCGACCAGCTTCGGGTGCCGCTCCAGGCCCTCCAGCCCGTGCCAGGCCAGGTTCACCAGGTGCGCCGCCACCGTCGCCTTGTCCGGCTTGCGGACCTCCAGCCACCACTGGCCGGTCAGCGCGACCATCCCGACCAGCATCTGCGAGTACATCGGGGCCAGCCGGGCGTCGAAGCCGCGGGACTTGAACTCCAGGCCCAGGATGTCCTCGACCTGGGTCGCGATGTCGCTGATCAGCGAGGCGAAGGTGCCGGTCGACTGGGCCACCGGCGAGTCCCGGACCAGGATCCGGAAGCCGTCCGTCGAGGTGTCGATGTAGTCCATCAGCGCGAACGCGGCCTGCTCCAACAGCTCGCGCGAGTGCCCGCCGGTGAGCGCCCCCGTCACCATGTCCAGCAGCAGCTGCATCTCGCGGTCCACGACCACCGCGTACAGCCCCTCCTTGCCGCCGAAGTGCTCGTACACCACAGGCTTGGAGACCCCGGCGCGCTCGGCGATCTCCTCCACCGAGGTGCCGTCGTAGCCGCGCTCCGCGAAGACCGTCCGGCCGATCTCCAGCAGCTGCTCCCGGCGCTGCTTGCCGGTCATCCGGACCCGGCCGCCCCGGCGGCGCGGGGCCGAGGCTGCCGCGCCACCGTCCGTACCCCGTTCCGTGCCCCCGTCGGCGGGCGCGCCCGCCGGTGCAGCGGCCCGCGGACGGACCGGCGCCGTTCCGGGCGCCGCGTCCGTCCGCGTGCTGTGGTGACCGCCTGTGCTGTCTGCGCTGCTCCCGTTCACCCCTACATCATGCTGGAAGCGCCGCCTCATGCGGCGCGGCGGGCGGCGATCCGCTGCGCGTCCGGCCAGCGGACGTCCCGGACCCAGCCGGCCAGCTCGAACCAGCGGATCAGCCGGGCCGAGGAGTCGATCTGTCCGCGGAGCACCCCGTGCCGGGCCGCGGTCGGGTCCGCGTGGTGCAGGTTGTGCCAGGACTCGCCGCAGGAGAGCACCGCGAGCCACCAGACGTTGCCGGAGCGGTCCCGGGAGCGGAACGGGCGCCGGCCGACCGCGTGGCAGATCGAGTTGATCGACCAGGTGACGTGGTGCAGCAGCGCCACGCGGACCAGCGAGCCCCAGAAGAAGGCGGACAGCGCGCCCTCCCAGGACAGGCTCACCAGGCCGCCGACCAGTGCGGGCAGCAGCAGCGAGATCGTGGTCCAGAGCCAGAACAGCCGGGAGATCCGCCTCATGGCCGGGTCGCGGACCAGGTCCGGGGCGTACTTGAGCTGAGGGGTCTGCTCCTCGTCGAACATCCAGCCCATGTGCGCCCACCAGAGGCCCTTGATCAGCGCCGGGACGCTCTCCCCGTAGCGCCAGGGCGAGTGCGGGTCGCCGTCCTTGTCACTGAAGCGGTGGTGCTTGCGGTGGTCGGCCACCCAGCGCACCAGCGGGCCCTCGACGGCCAGGCTGCCGGCGATCGCCAGCACCAGGCGCAGCGGGCGGTTGGCCTTGAAGGCGCTGTGGGTGAAGTAACGGTGGTAGCCGACGGTGATGCCGTGACAGGTGAGGAAGTACATGGCGACGCCGACCGCCACGTCCGTCCACCCCAGGCCCCACCCCCAGGCCACCGGCACGGCGGCGACCAGCGCGGTGAACGGCACGAGGATGAACAGGGCGAGCGCGAGGCGCTCGGCGAAGCCCTGCTTCTCCCCGCCACGGGTGGCGGACAGCCGGGTCGCGGAGTCGGCGGAGGGATCGGGGGAGGGATCGGGGAGCGCGGCGCCCCCCGCATGCGCCTGGCCGGCCTGGATGGTCATGGGGCGTCCCTTCGCGGCGTCCCGGAACGGGACAGAGCGGAGCCTACGTTGGCGTAACCTACGGCATCGTAGGTTGCGCTCCGTGTCCAGGGGAACACGCTGCCGCGCGGCGCTTGAGTGAATTCACCCGACTGGATGGATGAACCCCGGGCCCGCGGTGTTCGAGCCGCTGCGGCGGATCCGCGCCTGCGGATCGGGCTGGTTGATACCCACGGGGGGGTCGACTCGGGTAGGGTCTGACACGACTGTCCGCCGTGGTGTAATGGCAGCACAGGGCCCTTTGGAGGCCTTTGTCTGGGTTCGAATCCTAGCGGCGGAGCCTCTGCACGCCTCAGGTTCGGGCGTTTCCCCCCTCGCCGGTATTGTCAGTGCTGCTCGGCGGACTGTGCGAATGGCGACCGGCCTGGGTCCGGGCCGGGCCTGCCTGCTCTGCCCTCGCTGTGAACCTACTGAGGAGCCTCCCCGCATGGGTGCCAATTCGCTTGCCGCCGTTGTCGTGCTCGCCGCCGGTGGCGGGACCCGGATGAAGTCGAACAAGCTGCCCAAGGTGCTGCACGAGGTGTGCGGGCGCTCGCTGGTGGGCCACGCGGTGTCGGCGGCCGCGGAACTGACGCCGGCGCAGCTCGTGGTGGTGGTCGGCCACCAGCGCGAGCAGGTGGAGGAGCACCTGGCGGCGCACTACCCGGCGGTGCGGCCGGTGGTGCAGGAGGAGCAGAACGGGACCGGGCACGCGGTGCGCACGGCGCTGGAGGCGCTGACCGCGGACGGTGTGGTGCTGGACGGCACCGTGATCGTCACCGCCGGGGACTCGCCGCTGCTGACCGGGCGGACCCTGAGCCGACTGGCGGACGCGCACGCCGCGCAGCAGAACGGGGTCACCGTGCTGACCGCCGTCGTCCCCGAGCCCTTCGGCTACGGCCGCATCCTGCGCGACGAGGACGGCACCGTCGCCGCGATCGTCGAGGAGCGGGACGCCAGCGACACCCAGCGCGCGATCACCGAGATCAACTCGGGCGTCTTCGCCTTCGACGCCAAGCTGCTGGTCGAGGCGCTGGCCGAGCTCACCACGGACAACTCGCAGGGCGAGGAGTACCTGACCGACACCCTGGAGATCCTGCGCAAGGCCGGGCACCGGGTCGGCGCCGTGGTCGCCGAGGACCACCGGGACATCCTGGGCATCAACGACCGGGTCCAGCTGGCGCAGGCCCGCCGGCTGCTGAACGACCGCCTGCTGGAGCAGGCGATGCGCGCGGGCGTCACCGTGGTGGACCCGGCGACCACCTGGTTCGACGTGCAGGTCTCGTACGAGCCGGACGCCGTGGTGCTGCCGAACACCCAGCTGCAGGGCGCCACCCACCTGGGCGAGGGCTGCGAGGTGGGCCCGAACTCCACCCTGAAGGACACCCTGATCGGCGCCGGCGCCCGTGTGAGCAACACCACGGCCGACCGCGCGGTGGTCGGCGAGCTGGCCGCCGTCGGCCCGTACGCCTACCTGCGGCCGGGCGCGAAGCTGTCCCGCAAGGCGAAGGTCGGCACCTACGTCGAGGTGAAGAACTCCGAGCTGGGCGAGGGCGCCAAGGTGCCGCACCTCTCCTACATCGGCGACGCCACCATCGGCGAGGGCAGCAACATCGGCGCGGCCTCGGTCACCGTGAACTACGACGGGATCAACAAGCACCGCACGGTCGTCGGCGCGCACTGCCGCACCGGCTCGGACAACATGTTCATCGCCCCGGTCACCGTCGGTGACGGCGCCTACACCGCGGCCGGCTCGGTGATCACCGCCGACGTCCCGCCCGGCGCGCTGGGCGTGGGCCGGGCGCAGCAGCGCAACATCGAGGGCTGGGTCGAGCGCAAGCGCCCCGGAACCGCGTCCGCGCAGGCCGCGAAGGTCGCGACGGACGGGGCCGCCGAGGCCTGACGGGAGGGGCGGTGCGCCCGCGTTGCGGTCCCGGGGCGGACGGTTTCTGCGCGGGCGCGTAACCTTGAGGACATACGTGCGCCACTGGGCCTACCGCCCGTGTCCAGGCGTACCGACAATTCCCCGATCCTCCGTGAGTGCGGGCTGCGCCTGCCCTCCGCGGGGGAGGGGTTCAGCGTCCGCAACGCGAGGAGACGGTGCAGTGAGCGGGATCACGACGTCGGGTGAGAAGAAGCTGAAGCTCTTCTCCGGCCGTGCCCACCCGGAGCTGGCGAAGGAGGTTGCCGAGGCGCTGGGGACCGAGCTGGTCCCGACCAAGGCCCTCGACTTCGCCAACGGCGAGATCTACGTCCGCTTCCTGGAGTCGGCGCGAGGCGCGGACTGCTTCGTGATGCAGAGCCACACGGCTCCCATCAACCAGTGGATCATGGAACAGCTGATCATGATCGATGCGCTGAAGCGGGCCTCCGCCAAGAGCATCACCGCGATCCTGCCGTTCTACGGGTACGCCCGCCAGGACAAGAAGCACCTGGGCCGCGAGCCGATCTCGGCCCGCCTGGTCGCCGACCTGCTGCGCCAGGCCGGCGCCGACCGCCTGATGGCGGTGGACCTGCACACCGCGCAGATCCAGGGCTTCTTCGAGGGCCCGGTGGACCACCTGTTCGCGCTGCCGCTGCTGGCCGACTACATCGGCGAGAAGGTGGACCGCTCCAAGCTGACCGTCGTCTCGCCGGACGCCGGCCGGGTGAAGGTGGCCGACCAGTGGTGCGACCGCCTGGACGCGCCGCTGGCGATCATCCACAAGCGCCGCGACATCACCCAGGCCAACACCATCCTGTCGGCCGACGTTGTCGGTGACGTCAAGGGCCGGGTCTGCGTCCTGGTCGACGACATGATCGACACCGCCGGCACCATCTGCGCCGCCGCTGACGCGCTGTTCGAGAACGGCGCCGCGGACGTCCTGGTGGCCGCCACCCACGGCGTGCTCTCCGGCCCGGCCGCGGACCGGCTGAAGAACTCGCGGGTGAGCGAGTTCGTGTTCACCAACACGCTGCCCACCCCGGCGCAGCTCCAGCTGGACAAGATCACCACGCTGTCCATCGCCCCGTCGATCGCGGCCGCGATCCGTGAGGTGTTCGAGGAGGGCTCGGTCACGAGCCTCTTCGAGGGCGTGCACTGACGAAGGCCCGTGCGGCGGCCCCGGTCCCTGACGGGCCGGGGCCGCCGCCGATTTCGCGGGAGGGCGCCGGTGCGGTTAGACTCGTGAAACTGCTCGGCGAGGGATGCCGTGTGCCCGCTGGACGGGTGCCGACACCGTGATCGACGCGCTGCCGGTAGCGGATTCCGTCCGCCGGCAGAGGCCGTTGCCGCCGAGTGACCCCCGAACGTACTGAGGGTGTGGTCCCGGCGGTTTTTCGCGTTGCCTGCACCCCCGCGCCAGTCTTCACGAGGAGTGCAGTCGTGTCCGAGATCCGTCTTGCCGCTGAGACCCGTTCCGAGTTCGGCAAGGGTGCCGCCCGCCGCGCCCGCCGCGCCGGCTTCGTCCCCGGTGTCGTCTACGGCCACGGCCACGCCCCGGTTCACCTGAACCTGCCCGGCCACGACCTGATGATGGCCCTCAAGACCCCGAACGCCCTGCTGGTCGTGCCGATCGACGGCAAGGACGAGTACGTGCTGCCGAAGGCCGTCCAGCGCGAGGCCATCAAGCGCACCATCGAGCACGTCGACCTGCTGCTGGTCAAGCGTGGCGAGAAGGTCACCGTCGAGGTCCCGGTCCACACCGAGGGCGAGCTGGCCCCGGGCGGCAACCTGCTGGAGCACGTCCTGCAGGCCCTGCCGATCGAGGCCGAGGCCACCCACCTGCCCGAGGCCGTCACCGTCTCGGTCGAGGGCCTGGAGGCCGGTGCCGCCATCCACGCCAAGGACATCGTCCTGCCGGCCGGCGTCTCGCTGGCCGTCGAGGCCGACGCCGTCGTGCTGCAGGTCATCGCCGCCCAGGCCGCCCCGGCCGAGGAGGCCGAGGAGGCCGCCGAGGGCGCCGAGGCCTGAGCCTCGCGCTAGTCGCTGAGACCGCTGCCCCGGTCGCTCCCGCTGGAGCGGCCGGGGCAGCGGTGTGTCCGGGATGATGACGTCGAGTGCGAGGGCGACGAGGAGAGTGGGAATGGCTGAGGAGTACGACGGTCCCTGGCTGGTGGTGGGGCTGGGCAACCCGGGGGAGCAGTACGCCCGGAACCGCCACAACATCGGCTTCATGGTGGTGGACCTGCTGGCGCAGCGGATGGGTGCCAAGTTCAAGGCGCACAAGAGCCGGGCGCAGGTGGCCGAGGGGCGGCTGGCGGGCAGGCGGGTGGTGCTGGCCAAGCCGATGTCCTTCATGAACCTGTCCGGCGGGCCGGTGACGGCGCTGCGGGACTTCTACAAGGTGCCGGCGTCGGCGCTGATCGCCGTCCACGACGAGCTGGACGTCGACTACGCGGCGCTGCGGCTGAAGCTGGGCGGCGGGGACAACGGCCACAACGGGCTGAAGTCGATCACCAAGTCGCTGGGCCCGGACTACCACCGGGTGCGTTGCGGGATCGGCCGTCCGCCGGGCCGGATGGAGGTCGCGGACTTCGTGCTGAAGGACTTCTCCTCGACCGAGCGCAAGGAGCTGGAGTGGTTCGTGGACCGCTCGGCGGACGCGGTGGAGGCGCTGCTGTCCGAGGGGCTGGAGCGGGCGCAGGGCACGTACAACTCCTGACGCACCGTCATGGACGTGCTGTGCGGGGTACGCAACAGTCGTACAACGCTTGCCGTGCCAAACCTGAATCCGTGTGAGAACCCTGTGCGGGATCGGATAGCGTCGGCCTGGTACGCGAACGGGTCCTGGGGAGTTCTCGATGCGGAGATTGCGTCCGGTCCGCCGACTTCGGCGGCTCCGGGTGGTCCGGCTGAAGCAGTTCGGACGGCGGGTCGGTGCCGCCGGTGCGCTGGGGGCGGCCGGGGTGTTGTTGTCGAGCGGTGCGGTGGCGCACGCCGATCCGGGGGCAGAGCCGGACGCGGTGGTCTCGCCGGAGCCCGCGGCGGCGCAGTTCGCCCCGGTGCTCGGCGATTCGGTCGGGCCGGACGCCGGGTTGTTGGCGGTCGGCGGCGGCCTGGTGGTCGTGGCCGGCGGCGCGGCGCTGTGGCTGAAGCGGCGGCGCGCGGGCGAGCCGGGCGAGTAGGAATTCACGGCGAGGGGCCGGTGTCCACGGGAGTGGGCGCCGGCCCCTCGCCGTCTTGTCATCCGTTTCCGGCGGGCGGTGCGTCCTGTGGGTATGAAGCGCGAATCGATGCGCCCGGGGGGCTCCGGATCCGACCCGTTCGACGAGTTCGTCGCGGCGCGGTACCAGGCCCTCCTACGGGGGGCGTACCTGATCACCGGGGACGTCCACGACGCCCGGGACCTGTTGCACGACGCCCTGACACGGGTGTACCCGAAGCGGTCGACGATCCGGGACCCGGGGGCGGCCGAGGGGTACGTCCGGCGGACGATGGTCCGCACCCACGTCTCCCGGTGGCGTCGGACCAGACGCGAGGTACTGACGTCCGCGCTGCCGGACGGGCCGACGGTCCAGGAGGCCGAGCGCGACGGGCAGTTGGCGGCGGTTCTGGCCGGGCTGCCACGGCGGCAGCGGGCGGCGGTGGTGCTGCGGTACTACCTGGACCTGTCCGTGGCGCAGGTGGCGGTGGAGCTGGGGTGCTCGGTGACCACGGCGAAGACCCACCTGGCGCGGGGGATCAAGGCGCTTCGACAGGAACTGCAACCGGCGAGGGAGTTGGTGGGGCGTGAGCGCTGAGGACGAGTTCGAGGAGGAGCTGGCCATCCGGCTCGGGACGCGCGCGGCAGGGGTCGGCGCCAGCCCGCCGTTGGCCGGGCTGCGCGAGGCCGGGCGGCGACGGGCACGGCGACGGGGGGTCGTGCGGGCGGTCTCGGCGGTGGCGGTGCTGGCCGTCGGCGTGGGGGTGCTGACCCAGCTGGGCGGCGGCTCGGGGACCGCCCGCACGGGGGTGGCCGGGGCGGGCGTCGCTCTGGTGAGCCCGACGACAGGTGCGACGGGCGCGGGGCCGGAGGCCGTGATCTTGAGTTGCGCGAAGGGGCCCACGTCCATGCGGACACCGGGCTGGCACCAGCACCCGGCCTGGACGCCTCCGGCGGTGCCCTCGTCCGGTGCTCCGTCGTCCAATGTCTCGTCGTCCGGTGCTTCGTCGTCGGGGGTGCCGTCGTCCAATGTCCCGTCGTCCGGTGCTTCGTCGTCGGGGGTGCCGTCGTCGTTGTCGTCGGCCGATCTGGCGAACATCGAGCTGGGGCGTGCGGGTTCGGCCGTGGAGATGACGGCGATCATGAACGTGGTGTTTCGCGAGCACTATTTCGGTACCTGCCGCGACGCGGGCACGAACACGCTCTACGTGATGCGGGTCCCGGGCAGCGACCTGGACACCGCCGCGACCCGGGCCGTGGCCGACCGGCCCTGGGTGAAGCTCCAGTTCGTGGATGCGGCCGGTTCGCGTGACCAGCTGATGGCGTTCGGCGCCCGGATCCGGGCGGACATCGGGGAGTGGCGGTCCAAGGGTGTGGAGATCGAGGCGGTGACGCTCGCCGTCGACGGCACCGGAGTGGTGGTCGACACTCCGCAGTGGGCGTCCGCAGGTGCGGAGATCAAGGCGAAGTACGGCCCCCTGGTGGCCGAGGTCCGCTAGGGCCCGCGTGACGCGAAGGGCCGGTGCCTCCGGGGGAGGCACCGGCTCTTCGACGGTCGTCCCGTCAGCCGGTGTTGCGCAGGCCGGCGGCGATGCCGTTGACGGTGAGCAGCAGCGCGCGGGCGCGCAGCGGGTCCTCGTGGCGGCCGGCCGCGACCTCCTCGCGCTGGCGGCGCAGCAGCGCGACCTGGAGGTAGGAGATCGGGTCGAGGTAGGCGTCGCGGACGGTGAAGGTCTGCTTCAGCACCGGGTTGTGCTCCAGCAGTTCGCTCTCGCCGGTGAGCCGGAGCACCTCGCGCAGGGTGAGCTCGTGCTCGGCGACGATCTGGTCGAAGACGTGGTGCAGCTCGGCGGGCACCAGCTGCTCGACGTAGTGGCGGGCGATCCGCAGGTCGGTCTTGGCCAGCGTCATGGCGACGTTGGACAGGAAGTTGCGGAAGAAGTGCCACTGGCCGTACATCTCGTCCAGCACGTCGCCGAGGCCGGCCTCGCGGGCGGCGGCGAGGCCGGAGCCGACGCCGTACCAGCCGGGGACGATCTGGCGGGACTGGGTCCAGCCGAAGACCCACGGGATGGCCCGCAGGCCGTCCAGACCGGCGCCGGAGTCGGGGCGGCGGGACGGGCGGGAGCCCAGGTGCAGCGAGGCGAGCTGGTCGACCGGGGTGGCGGCGAAGAAGTACTTCGGCAGGTCGTCCTGCTCGACCAGGGCGCGGTAGGCGGTGTGGGCGGCCTCGGAGACCTGGTCCATCGCGGCGTCCCAGCGGGCCAGTTCCTCGGGGGCCTGGCGCGGGGCGGTGTGCAGCGCGGAGGCGGCGAGGGTGGCGGAGAGGGTCAGCTCCAGGTTCTCCCGGGCGAGGGAGGGGAGCAGGTACTTGTCGGAGATGACCTCGCCCTGCTCGGTGACCTTGATCTCGCCCTCCAGCGTGCCCCACGGCTGGGCCAGGATCGCCTCGTGCGAGGGGCCGCCGCCGCGGCCGACGGTGCCGCCGCGGCCGTGGAAGAGGCGCAGCCGGATGCCGTAGCGGTGGGCGACGTCGCGCAGTCGGCGCTGGGCGCGGTGGATCTCCCACTGGGAGGTGGTGATGCCGCCGAACTTGGAGGAGTCGGAGTAGCCGAGCATGACCTCCTGGACGTCGCCGCGCAGTGAGACGAGCAGCCGGTAGGAGGGGTCGGAGAGCATCTCGTCCAGGATGCGGTCGGCCTGCTGGAGCTCGTCGGTGGTCTCCAGCAGCGGCACGATGCCGATCTTGGCGATGCCGGCGTGCAGGTCGATCAGACCGGCCTCGCGGGCCAGCACGGTGGCGGCGAAGACGTCGTCGGCGCCCTGGCACATCGAGATGATGTAGCTCTCGACGATCTCGTCGCCGAAGCGCTCGAAGCCCTCGCGGATGGTGTTGAAGACGCCGAGGGTCTTGGTGCCCGCGTCGTCCAGCGGGGCCGGGGTGGGGGCGAGCGGGCGGCGCGAGCGCAGCTCCTTGGCGAGCAGCCGCTGCCGGTACTCGCGGGGCATGTCGGCGTAGCGCCAGGCCTCCTCGCCGAGGCGGTCGAAGAGCTGGCCGAGGGCGTGGTGGTGGGCCTCGGCGTGCTCGCGCACGTCCATGGTGGCGAGCTGGAGGCCGAAGGCCTCGATGGTGTTGATGGCGCGGGCCAGCCGGCCGTCGGCGATCAGCTCGCCGCGGTGGGCGCGCAGCGAGTCCTGGATCAGCCGCAGGTCGGCGACCAGCTCGCGGGTGCCGAGGTAGTCGCGGCCCTCGACGTGCGGGGTGCCGCCGGCCAGGCGCTCGCGGGTGTTCTCCAGCTTGAGCCGGATGCAGGTGGCCTTGAGGCGGTAGGGCTCCTCGGCGTTCATCCGCTTGTAGCGGGGGCTGAGTTCGGGGAGCCGGTGCAGGTCGGTGTTGAGCGAGGCGAGCAGTTCGACCGAGGCGCCGGCCAGCCGCTCGGAGGTGGAGAGGGTGTTGCGAAGCTCGTCGATGGCGGCGAGGGCGTCCTTGATCCCGTACTCGTGCTGGAGGTTGAGGACGTCCCAGGTGACCTGGGGGGTGACGTTGGGGTTGCCGTCGCGGTCGCCGCCGATCCAGGTGCCGAAGGTGAGCGGGCGCACGCCCTCGGGCAGGCCCAGGCCGACCCGGGCGAGCTCCTCGTGCAGTTCCTCCAGCACCTCGGGGACGGCCTCGCGGTAGAGCTCGTCCAGGTAGTAGACGGCGTTGCGGGCCTCGTCGGTGGGTTCGGGGCGGGCGATGCGCAACTCGTCGGTCTGCCAGAGCAGGTCGATGACCTCGGCGAGGCGGCGGTCGGCGGAGCGCTTGGCGCTGCTGGTGCGGGCCGGGTCGGCGGCGACCAGGCCGGAGGCGAGCTCCTCGCGGTGGATGCGGTCGAGGAGTTCGCCGATCCGGCGCAGCTTGTTGAGCACGCTGCGGCGGGCGGCCTCGGTGGGGTGGGCGGTGAAGACCGGGCGGACCGCGAGGTGGGCCAGGGTGTCCTCGAGGTGCTTGGGGTCGGCCTCGGCGAGCTGGTCGGCGGTCTGGGCGAGCAGCGAGCCCTCGCGGGCCCGGCGGGTGGCGAACTCGCGGCCGCGGTGCACCTGCTCGGTGACGTTGGCGAGGTGGAAGTAGGTGGAGAACGCGCGGACCAGCTTGGCGGCGGTGTCCAGGTCGATGTCGGAGAGGAGTTCGGCGGTGGCCTCGCCGTCGGTGCGGCTGAGCAGTCGGACCTGTTCGACCAGGCCCAGCAGCTGGGGGCCCTCCTGGCGGACCAGCGTCTCGCCGAGCAGGTCGCCGAGGCGGCGGATGTCCGCGCGCAGGGCCGAGTTGTCTGCGGCTGCGCCGGCGGCGGGGACGTTGGGACTGTCCGCCGGGGTGGGGACCGGAGCGGTCACGGCTGGCTCCCTGTGGTGGTGGGGTTCGGCAACGGCTCATCGTCACAGGTCCACGCGCAGTGTGGCGGGTGTGACGCGTGCGGACCGCGCTGTCCGACGCGACCAGCATAGGTGTCGGGGCGGTCGCTGTCCGAGAGGTGGCCGGATGGCGGACAGGACCGCCGAGAAGCCCCCGTGGTCTGAACCACTTGAGCGGTCCGCGAGGTGTGCCGGATCATCCCGGTGGGGAAGGGAACGGGTTGCGGCTTAGGCTGTCACGCATGAGCAAGTCGCCTGGGGAGCGCGTGCCGGTCCGGTCGTTCTGGTGGTGGAAGCGGCCGCGCAGCGCCTTCCTGGACATCGTGCTGGCGCTGCTGGCCGCGCTGGAGTGCTCAGCCAGCACGATCGCCTTCCTGGGCGCCCGGGTGGACTTGTCGGGCGCGGGCACGGCCGCGGTCGCGCTGCTCGGCACGCTGGCGGGCGGCTCGCTGGTGCTGCGCCGGCGGTGGCCGGCCGTACCGGTACTGGTGACCCTGGTGCTGATGCCCGGGATGCTCGGGGTGCTGCTGCTGGTGGTGTCCCTCTACACACTGGCGGAGACCTGGGAGTGGCCCTCGCGGCGCTGGCGGGTGGTGGCGCTGTCGGTGCTCGCCTTCGCCGAGGCGGTCGCGGTGATGATGGTGTCGATGCTGACGTCGGGCGACTCGACGGTGGAGCAGCCGGCACTCTGGGTCCAGGTGCTGATAGCGGTGCTGGTGGCGGTCGGGCTGACCGTCCCCCCGGTGGTCACCGGACTGTACGTGGGGGCGCGGCGGCGGCTGATCGAGTCGCTCAAGGACCGCGCGCACGGCCTGGAGACCGAACTGGACCTGCTCGCCGAGCAGGCGCAGGAACGTGCCCGCCGGGCCCGGCTGGAGGAGCGCACCCGGATCGCCCGGGAGATGCACGACGTGGTGGCGCACCGGGTGTCGCTGATGGTGGTGCACGCCGGGGCGCTGGAGCGGATCGTCGTCAAGGACCCGGAGAAGGCCGCGCAGAGCGCCAAGTTGATGGGCGAGGTGGGCCGGCAGGCGCTGAACGAGCTGCGCGAGATCCTCGGCGTGCTGCGGATGGACGACGAGCGGCAGCCGGAGCCGGACTCGCTGGCCGGGCTGCCCCGGCTGGTCGACCAGTCCCGGGCGGCCGGGATGGCGGTGATCCTGACGGTCAGCGGCAGTCGGCAGGAGTTCACCGCCGAGGCCGAGCAGACCGCGTACCGGGTCGTCCAGGAGGGGCTGACCAACGCGCACAAGCACGCGGGCGGGGCACAGGTGTCCGTGCTGCTCGCGTACGCGCCGAACGGGGTGCGGGTGAGCGTGGTGAACGCCTGCCCCGGCGGTGAGCGGGGTGCGGCGCAGCTGCCCAGCGGCGGCAACGGGCTGGTCGGGATGCGGGAGCGGGTGGTCGCGCTGGGCGGCACCTTCTCGGCCGGGCCGGAGGCGGACGGCGGGTTCCGGGTCGAGGCGGTGCTGCCGTCCCGGCTGGCGGTCCGGACGGACCGGCTGGGCTAGGGCGGACGGCTCGGGCCGGGACGGACCGCTCGGGCTAGGAGTGCCCCTCCGCGGTGCGCAGCCGTTCCGGCGCGGTGCCCAGGACCAGGGCACTGATCGCCTGGTCGATGCCGTGGCCGAGGAACCACTCGCCGGTGTGGTCCAGGCTGTAGACCCGGCCCTCCTCGTCGACGGCCAGCAGCGCCTGCCCGTACGCCTCCTCGCCGAGCGGGGCGAGCTGGGTGCCCAGCGCCCGCCCGAGGTCGAACAGGGTGCGCGGCTGGTGCAGGCCGCACAGCGGGTCGATCAGGAACGGGGTGCGGGCCAACTGGCGGCCCGGGCCGGACAGGTCGAAGGCGAGGGCGCCGAACTCGGCCCAGGCCTCGACCGCCGCGGGGAACACCGCGTGCTGGACGCCGCCGGACCCGCCGTACCCCGCCAGGGTGTCGGCCCACTCCTCGGCCTGCCGGATCTGCCAGCGGCCGGGGTGCCAGCCGGCCGCCTTGAGCTCGGCGGCTACGTCGGCGGGGAAGCGCGGGCGGGTCCGCCCGAGGCCGGCCGGGGACACAGTGGCCGCGGACAGGGTGGCCGGGGGCGGGGGCGGGGGCGGGCTGGGCGGATTCAGGGCGGACTCCGGGGCTCGGGGACAGGGGACGTACGAAGGGCGGCGGCCGGCGCGCGGCCGGTCAGCGTGCGGGCGGTCCGACGGCGACGCTCTGCACCGCGAAGTGCTCCAGCATCGGCGCGCAGGAGCGGCACGGCGGGGCGTGGGTGCCGTGTGCCGGGTCGCCCTCCTCGCGGATCCGGACGGTCGTCATCCGGGCGCCCTTGAGCGACTTGCGGGCCTCGTGCAGGCTCAGCGGCTTGCGGGCCGCGCGCTTGGAGCGCCTGCCGTCGACCGTGGTCAGGTGCTGGGAGAGCAGGACGGCCTCCGGGCAGCGGCCGGTGAACCGCTCGCGGGCCTCGACCGGCAGGGTCTCCAGGAACTCGCCGACCAGCGGGTGCAGGACCGGGCGCCGGTCGTCCTTGTCGCCCGCCAGGGTGTGCACGTCGCCGCCCTTGAGCGACAGCGCGGCGGCGACGGCGGGCAGCAGGCTGTCGCGGTGGTGGCGCAGCACGGGCGGGCCCGCCGGCTCACCGGTGGTCATGCGGTGTCCTCCTCCTCGTTCCCGGCGGTCCGGTCCCTGTTGGTTCCTGTTCGGTCCGGAGCAAGCCTGTCACTTGACACCGACAAGCGCACAACCGGGGTGCGGGCACGCCAGAACGCCCGTACGGCCGTTGGCCGATCGGCCCGGGCGCCCGTTGGCATCCTGACCCGATCCCGACCGGATCCGCACACCTTCGTCATGACTTGTCCGTTGATTTACCGAAACCGCCCCCGGACCGCAGCCGGGGCCGCTACGGTTCCGGCAGCGAGCCGAAGGGGGGCGCGCCCCGGCCGCCTGTTCGGTCAACTCGCGCCGATGAAGGAACCGTTGCGGGAGGCCGACGGCGTCCGGCGGTGGACGTCGCGGCGCGGTCCCCGGCCGCCCGGCGGCACGGGCGGGGCCGGCGGTGTTCACCGGCGGCGGTGAACTCGCCGATGCCGTACGGATGATCGGAGAGCACGGCGCGCGGGAGAAGCGCCGACACGGGCGGTTCGGCCCCAACTCCTGGACGGACGCCCCGCGGGCTGGCGTCCCGCGGGCCGCCGGGATCGACGCGGGTGCACCACCCCGCCCCGGTCCGCCTACGGCCGCCACACCTCGCGTGGACCCGGCGGGCGCGGGTGGCGGAGGTATCGGGACGGGCGCTGGGTGCGGGGGTTCGGCCGGCCGGGTGACCCAATAGGCTGGTGCCCAGCAAGCGCACCGAGAATTTGCAGCAGCCAGTGGGGGCTCCCAGATGACGACAGGTCGGCCCGGCGTCACCGCCGCACCGAACGCGGCGTACGCAGGTCAGGTGGTGCAGTTCCCGGATCCGGTCCGCGCGGAGCGGCACCCGGCCGGGGTCCGGGTGGACGAGTCCGGCTACCCGGACTTCGGTCCGTACGCCGCCGCGGCGGCCGAGGTCGCCGACCCGCCGGAGGGCTTCGGCGTGGACGAACTGCGGCTGACCGACTACGTCTCGGCCAACGCCGCGCTGTTCACCCAGGGCCACCCGCTCTGGGCCGACCTGGAGACCGCGGTGGCCACCCCGCCCGGCTGGACCTGGCACCACGCGGTCGGCCGGGCCGCTCCCGGCTGGCGGCGGATGGAGCTCGTCCCGGTCGAGGTCAAGGCCCTGCTGCGGCACCACGGCGGCCTGGCCACTTCGCCCGCCGACCACTCCCGCCGCGGCACCCGCCCGCTGCAGGAGCGCCGACCCGTCCACTTCTCGCTGGCCAAGGACGGCGGCGACCCGATCGGCGTCCCCGAGGACCTGGTGCAGCGCGCCGAGGAGCGCCTCGGCTACCGGCTGCCCGGCGCCTACCGCACCTTCCTCAAACTGGGCGGCGGCCGCGGCCCGGTCGGGGTGGCGCTGGACACCGAGCTCGGCATGCTGCTCGACCAGCCGTTCCTGACCCTCAGCGAGGAGTACGGCGTCGAGGACGTCGTGTACGCCAACAAGTGCCTGCGCGACCACCTCACCAAGGACTACCTGGGCATCGCCTACGTGCAGGGCGGCATCGTCGCGCTCAAGGTGCGCGGCGACCGGATCGGCTCGGTCTGGTTCCACCTGTACGACGACGCCCGCGACACCGGAGCCCCGGAGGCCCCCGAGGACCGCTGCGCCCGGCTGCTGCTGCCCTGCGGGGACGACTTCGACGCCTTCCTGCTACGGCTGGCCGGCAGCCCGCCGGAGCTGGAGACGGTCGCGGAGCTGATGGTGGACGGCGGGTTCGCCCGCGCCGTCCCGGTGGGCTGACGCGCGTGGGCGCCGGGGTGCAGGTGGAGCGGGGGACGAAGAGGATGCGGACAGGGGTGAACCGGGCGTGGTGACGTACGCGCAGGCGCAGGAGCTCGCCGAGGAGTGGATCAACGGCGGCGTGCCGCACTCGCAGCAGCGCGAGGTGCGGGTCCGGGAGTTCGACCTGGGCTTCGTCTGCTGGGCGGTCGCGCCCACGGACGCGGCGGCCGGTCCGGACGCCGGCACGGTCGGTGCGGACCAGGCCGGTTCGGGTGAGGCACGGCTGGTGATCGCCCGGGACTCGGGCGCCAGCACGCTGTGGCCGGCGCTGCCGGTCAACGAGGTGGTCCGGCAGTACGAGGAGATCTACGGGCGGCCGGTCGCGGCCAACCCGGCCGGGGCGGCGAAGCCCGCACCGGGGCCGGTGGAGGCCACCTCCTTCCTGCTCAGCCCGCCGCAGTGGCTGCAGGAGGCGGGGGCCGCGGCGATCGCGGCGGAGGCGGAGAAGCTGGGCGGCGCGGCCGCTCCGGCCGCCCCGGCCCCGGCCGTCGCACCGGTTGCCGCTCCGGCCCCGGCCCCGGCCGTCGCACCGGCTGCCGCTCCGGTCTCCGCCGAGGAACCGCCGGTGCCGCCCGCACCCTTGCCGGTGCCGCCCGCGCCCGCCGTGCTGACCGAGCCGCCGGTCTCCGACCGGCCCGCCGGGGACGCGCCGACCATGCTCGCCCCGCCGCCCGGCGACGAGCCGGCCTTCGTGCCGCAGCCCCCGGCCGCCGCGCCCGTGCCGCCGCCGGTCGCACCGGTCGCACCGGTCGCACCGGTGGCGCCGAACGCTCCGCTCGGCGCCGAGGCGGCGACCGTCCTGATGCCCGAGGGACTGCGCACCTCCGGCTCCGACCTGCCCGACACGCCCGCCCCGGCGGGGGCCGAGGCCGCGACCATGCTCATGCCCCCGGGCAGCGGCGGCTACGGCATGCCTCCGGTCCCGCCGTCGGCTGCCCAGCCCCCGGCCGCGCCGCCCGTCGCCCCGCCGGCCCCGGTGCCCGCCGCGGCGGCCGAGCCGGCGCCGACGCTGCTCGCGCCGCCGGACGCCATGCCCGGCCTGATGGGCCTGCCCGGTGCCCCGGCCACCCCGCCCGTGGGCGGCGCCCCGGTGGAGCAGGCGCCGACCATGCTGGCCTCGCCCGGCGGGCTGGCCGGCCTGCCC
>NZ_JBHTTU010000020.1:0-115397 GCF_042794375.1 Kitasatospora sp. NPDC056531
CCCACCAGCCCCATCGCTTCACTGGTCACACCCCGTCCCGACGAGGGTGTGACCAGCCCTGCACCGCTTGACAAAACGCCCTACATATCAGGGCCTCGCCCCTGGGGTCCGGCGGACCCGGCGGGGGTCCAGGAGACCGGCCCTAACTCGCCGAGTCCACCTGCTGAGGCTCGGGAGCGGGCTCAGGCGACGCCTCGGGCGCGGGCTCCGGCGCGCCGGCGATCGGGGCCGGGCCGCCGCGGGCCCGGTCGGCGAGCAACAGCAGGTCCTCGGCGGCCGCGCCCTGGGTGACGCCGACCAGGTGGCCGTCCGGCCGGATCAGCAGCACGGTGTGCGGCCCGGCGCCCGGGTACTCCTCGGTGACCAGCACCTCGGCCGGTACCGGCAGTGCGGCGGCGACCTCGGCGAGCCGGGGCATCAGCCCGGCGCCGAGCCAGTGCTCGGAGGACCAGACGGCGGTGCCGGGGGCGACCAGCAGCAGCAGGAAGGTGGCACCGAGCCGGGCGTGCAGGTGGTCCGGGGTGCCGTCGGCGGCGAGCACCGGCAGGTCCGGGACGAGCACCCCGGGGGCGGTGGCGGGCAGCAGCTCGCTGAGCGAGGTGGTGCTGCGCGCGCCGCGCTGCGCCGGCACCCGGCCGGGGACGCCGGAGGGCGCCGCCGGGTAGGCGGGTGCGCCGCCGAAGCGGCCGGTACCCAGCTGGCCGTCGGCGAGCAGCGGGGCGTGCTTGCGGAAGCCGCCGACCAGCAGCGAGCGCCGGGTCTGCTGCCAGCCGCGCAGCGGGCGCAGCAGCGGCATGGACTGGTCGACGGCGCGCAGCCGGGCGCCGACCGCGCCGCGCCGCTCGGTCTCGTAGCCGTCCAGCAGCGAGCCGCCGGGCTGGGGGCCGCCGGAGTGGAGGTGCCAGGCGAGAGCGAGCCGCCAGGCGAGGTTGTCGGCGTCGCGCAGCCCGTCGGCCAGGTTCTGCATGCCGAGTGCGCCGTGCAGGTGGGCGGCGTCGCCAGCCAGGAAGCAGCGGCCGCTGCGGAAGCGGGCGGCCAGACGCTGCTGGGCGGTGTGGTCGGCGGCGGCGAGCAGTTCGAAGCGGGGCAGCTCGCCGCACCAGCCGGTGAGGGTGGAGGTGACCCGGGTGAGCAGGGTGTCGCCGGTGACGATGCCGGGCCAGGTGGCGTGCGGGTCGACCTGTTCGGTGGGGGCGGGCCGGCCGGGGGGAAGCCGCCAGTCGAGCCGCCAGATGCCGTCCGGCAGCGGACGGGCGGAGGCCTCGCGGTCGCCGCGCCACGGGGGTTCGCGGTGCAGCCGGGCCCCGTCGAAGGGCAGGTCGACCCGGACGGTGGCGATGGCGTTGCGGTCGACCGCCGGGCGGCCGGGGAAGCGGATCTTCAGCAGCTTGCGGACGGTGGAGCGGGCGCCGTCGCAGCCGACCAGGTGGCTGCCGCGCCACCAGGTGGCGGAGCCGTCCTGGGTGCCGTGGGTGCGGACGCTGACGCCGTCGCGGTCCTGTTCGAGTTCGACGACCCGGTTCAGCGGGACCAGCTTGACCAGCGGGGTGCCGGTGAGGGCGTCGCGCAGACCGCGCTGGAGGCGGTGCTGGGGCAGGTGGAAGGTGGGGGAGTCGGTGAGGTCGAGCCGCAGCACCTCCTGGCGGCGCCGCCAGATGGCGAAGGAGTCCCACAGGGCCGAGTCGGAGACGGCCCGGGAGTAGCCGATCCGGGTCAGGAAGGCGGCGGTGTCGGCCCCGAGGACGACGCTGCGAGGGCCCTCGGGGCAGAGCCCGGAGCCCTCGTCCAGGACGACGGTCGGCACCTCGTGCCGGGCCAGCGCGAGGGCCAGGGCCAGACCGACCGGTCCGGCCCCGACCACGATCACCGGGTCCATGCGGGGACCTCCGGGCGCGAACCGGCCCATGGGCCGGCGTCAGTTACCGCTGCCGCATATGCCGCGTGGATGCTCCCGGGAGGTGTCACGAAGAGCAATGCAACAGTTCACCTGCGTGTCCGTCAAGCAGCAGATGAAGTGCGCCGGTTCGCGCCGCGGCGGCCGCGTGCCTCGATCCACCGCGCGAGCGCGGTCAGCAGCAGGCACAGGGCGATGTAGATCGGCCCGATCACCAGTACTACGGGGATGTAGGGGAAACCCGCGGCGTTCAGCGGCTGGCTGGCGATCTTCTTGCCCATGAACAGCAGCTCGTTGTACGTGATGATGTAGCCGAGCGAGGTGTCCTTGAGGGTGACGACCAGCTGGCCGATCATCGACGGCAGCATCGAGCGTACGGCCTGCGGCACCAGGATGGAGGACATCACCTGGGTCTTGCGCATCCCGAGGGCGTACGCCGCCTCGCCCTGGCCGCGCGGGACGGCGTTGACGCCGCTGCGGATGATCTCGGCCTGGACCGAGCCGTTGTAGAGGGTGAGGCCGAGCACCAGCGCCCACATCGGGTCCTTGGCGAAGAACGCGTAGTAGAGCGCGACGATCAGGATCAGCAGCGGCATCGCCCGGAAGAACTGGACGACGGCGGTGCAGGCCCAGCGGACCGGCTTGTGGTCGGACAGCTGGCCGGAGGCCAGCAGTGCGCCCAGGGAGAGCGAGAAGACGGCGGCCAGGCCGAAGGCCTTCAGGGTGGCCAGCAGGCCGTCCACGATCATCTGCTGGACGGCGTTGTACTGGAACGGGTCCCAGAGGTCGGCGTCGAACTGGCCGTTGTCGGCCAGCGTGGAGACGACGTACCAGAGCAGTCCGGCGACGCCGATCAGCGCGAGGACGCCGAACAGGCGGTAGCGGGCGCGGGCCTTCGGGCCGGGGGCGTCGTAGAGGACGCTGGCCGAGGCGGGGCGCTGGAAGACGTTCATCGGACCACCGCCAGTCGGGATTCCAGGAAGCGGAAGAGGGTGGCGACCACCGTGCTGATCAGCAGGTAGGCGCAGGCCACCCAGAAGAAGATCGCGAAGATCGAGTAGCCGCGCTCGGAGAAGGTCTGCTGGGCGCTGTACAGCTCGGGGACGCTGAACGCGCCGGCGATCGCCGAGTTCCTCGGCAGCGCGATGAACACGCTGCTCATCGGGGCCAGCACGGTCCGGCCGGCCTGCGGCAGGACGACCAGGGTGAGGGTCTGGCTGAAGGTCATGCCCAGGCTGCGGGCCGCCTCGGCCTGGCCGAGCGGCACGGTGTTGATGCCGGAGCGGATCACCTCGCAGACGAACGAGGCGGTGTACCCGCCGAGCGCCAGCACCGCGAAGACCAGGTGGCTGAAGTGCACGCCCAGCGGCGGCAGGCCGAAGGTGACGGCGAAGAACAGCAGGGTCAGCGGGGTGTTGCGGAACAGCGTCACCCAGGTGGTGCCGAAGGCGCGCAGGACCGGCACCGGGGAGACCCGGAAGGCCGCCAGCAGGGTGCCCAGCAGCAGGGCGAGCAGGGCGCTGAGCGCGCTCAGCTCGATCGTCTGCAGGAAGCCGTCGCGGAACAACGCGAAGTTGTCCTGCTCGAACAGGAACCCCATCCGGCGGCCCTCCTCTCACAGATGGTCAGAACGGGTGGTCGGGTACGGCGGTCGGATCAGTAGCGATCGAGGGTCGGGATCTCGGGCGCGGCGGAGCCGGAGAGGCCCAGGGTCGCGTCGTAGGCCTTCTTCCAGTCGCCGTTGTCCTCGTGGGCCTTGAGGGCGTCGCTGATCGCGTCGCGCAGCGCCTTGTCGTCCTTGTTGAGGCCGACGCCGTAGTTCTCCTTGGTGAACGGCTTGCCGACGACCTTGAGCTTGCCCTTGTACTTGGAGGCGTAGCCCTTGAGGATCGCGTCGTCGGTGGTGACCGCGTCGACCTCGCCGGACATCAGCTTCTCGACGCAGGCCGAGTAGGTGTCGAACTGCGTGATCTTCGGGTTGTACTGCTTGATGTTCTGGATCGAGGTCGAGCCGGTGGCGGTGCAGACGTTCTTGCCGCTGGTGCTCTCCGGGCCGGTGATCGAGGTGTTGTCGTTCTTCACCAGCAGGTCCTGGCCGGCGATGTAGTACGGGCCGGCGAAGGAGACCGTCTTCTTGCGCTCGTCGTTGATGCTGTAGGTGCCGACGTAGAAGTCGATCTGGCCCTTGGCGATGGCCGGCTCGCGCTGCGAGGAGACCAGGGTCTGCCACTTGATCTGCTGCGGGGTGAAGCCGAGGTCGGCGGCGATCATCTTGGCGATCTCGATGTCGAAGCCGCTGCGGTCGCCGCTGGCGACGTCCTCCCAGCCGAGGAACGGCTGGTCGGCCTTGGCGCCGATGATCAGCTGGCCGCGCTTCTTGGCCTCGGCCAGTATCGCGGAGTCGATCTTGACGTCGGTCTTGACCGTGTAGGTCGGCAGCGCCGGGGCGTCGCTCGCGCTCGCGGCGGTCGAGCCGCCGGGGGAGCCGTCCTTGCCGCAGGCGGCGGTGGCGGTGAGCGCGACGGCACAGAGCGCTACGGCGAGGGTGCGAGAAGTCCTCATGAGGGTTGTTCTCCTGGGGCTGGGCCACGGTTTCGACCGGGCTCTGGCGTCTGGAAGTTGTGCGCGGGCAGGGCTGACCGGTGCGGTTGCCGGGGGCGGCCCCGCGTGGTCTCGAAGCGTCAGTGGTGCAGGATCTTCGAGAGGAAGTCCTTGGCGCGCTCGGAGCGCGGCGCGGTGAAGAAGGCGTCCGGGGTGTTCTGTTCGACGATCTTGCCGTCGGCCATGAACAGCACGCGGTTGGCGGCGGAGCGGGCGAAGCCCATCTCGTGGGTGACCACGACCATCGTCATGCCGTCGGCGGCCAGCTGGCGCATGACCTCCAGCACCTCGTTGACCATCTCCGGGTCGAGCGCCGAGGTCGGCTCGTCGAAGAGCATCACCTTGGGCTTCATTGCCAGCGCCCGGGCGATCGCCACCCGCTGCTGCTGGCCGCCGGAGAGCTGGGCCGGGTACTTGGCGGCGTGCGCCGCGAGGCCGACCCGCTCCAGCAGCTCGCGGGCGGTCTTCTCGGCGTGCGAGCGGATCACCTTGCGCACCTTGACCTGGCCGATGACCACGTTCTCCAGCACGGTCTTGTGCGCGAACAGGTTGAAGCTCTGGAACACCATGCCGACCTCGGCGCGAAGCCGGGCCAGCTCCTTGCCCTCGGCGGGCAGCGGGCGGCCGTCGACGGTGATCCTGCCGGAGTCGATGGTCTCCAGCCGGTTGATCGTCCGGCAGAGCGTGGACTTGCCGGAGCCGGACGGGCCGATCAGGACGACCACCTCGCCCTGGTGGATCTCGAGGTTGATGTCCTGCAGCACGTGCAGTGCGCCGTAGTGCTTGTTGACGCTGTTCAGCACGACCAGCGGGGCGGCTGCGGGGGTGGAGTCCTCGACAGGGCTCTCGGTCATCGCGCCTGCTCCCTCTGTGTTGGATCGTGCCTACCCGAGAAGTAATCAACTCCCTTGGGCGGCAATGGTGGTACGAATCCGGGAGCCGCGACCGGCGGAGCCGCAGCCCCCGGTGGGGCGACCTTAGGAGCGCTGACGGTGCCCCGTCAGCCGATCTGAGCGGAACTTGAGGATCACAAAACGGCCACACGGTGGGTACGCGCTGTTCGCGAAGGCGCCCGCGGGGCATGTCACAGCGGGAATCCGCGCCGGTGCTCCCCGTCCCCCACGGGCCCGGTGCACGGTCGAACCTGGCGCCGGGCCGCCCGCTGGCCCATACTGCGCAGGAGCCGGGCCCCGACCGATCGGGCCCGGAGACCACGTGGGGAGAGGAGGAGAACAGGATGCGACTGCTGCTCGTCGAGGACGACGAACGCGTGGCCGCGGCGCTGGTCGCGGTGCTGGGTCGGCACGGCTTCCAGGTGCGGCACGCCCGCAGCGGGCACGAGGCACTGGACGCCCTGGTGCCGGACGGCAACGAGCCGTACCGGGTGGTGCTGCTCGACCTCGGGCTGCCCGACCGCGACGGCTTCGAGGTGTGCAGCCGGATCAGGGCCGGCAGCGGAGTGCCGGTGATCATGGTGACCGCCCGCGCCGACATCCGTTCCCGGATCCACGGCCTCAATCTGGGCGCGGACGACTACGTCACCAAGCCGTACGACATGGGCGAGCTGCTCGCCCGCATCCACGCCGTCGCCCGCCGCGGCGCCCCGCCCTCCTCGGTGGCGGCGCCCGCGCCCGACGCCGTACCGCAGCGGCGCGGCCCGTTGGAGTCCCGCGGCATCCGGATCGACCGGGAGCGCCGCCGGGTCAGCGTGGACGGCCGCGACGTGCCGCTCACCCGCAAGGAGTTCGACCTGCTGGCCCTGCTCGCCCAGAGCCCCGGCGTGGTCTACCGGCGCGAGCAGATCTTCAGCGAGGTCTGGCGCAGCGGCTGGGAGGGCAACGGCCGCACCCTGGAGGTGCACATCGGCTCGCTGCGCAACAAGCTCGCGCTGCCCGGCCTGGTCGAGGCCGTCCGCGGCGTCGGCTACCGGCTGATCCCCGACTGCCCGACCTCCACCGCGGCCGACCAGGCCCCGCCCGCCCCCGCGGAGCACTGACCGCACGTGCGCACCCGCCTGCTCGGCATCCTGATCGCCCTCATGCTCTGTGTCCTGGCCGCCCTGGGGCTGCCGCTCGCGGCGGCGTTCGCGGCGGCCGAGCAGAGCAAGGTGGTCGTCGACCGGCTCGACGACGCCGCCCGCTTCGCCCAGGACCTGCCCACCTCCGGCGCCGCCTCGCTGGACTCCGCCCTCAAGGGCGACCCGGAGCCCGCCCCCGGCGACCTCAGCCGCAGGCACGCGATCGACGCCGAGGTCCGGCGCTACTTCGACCTGTACGGCGTGCGGCTGGGCATCTTCCAGCGCGACGGCATGCCGATATCGGTCGCCCCCAAGGACTGGCGGGTTCCCGCCGTCGGCTGGGGCGCCCAGGCCTTCCAGGAGGCCTTGGACGGGCGGCGCAGCCACAACCCGCCGCAGGTGTGGCCGTGGACCGAGGACCGCACGATCACCGTGGCCACCCCGGTGGTGCGCGACGGCGACGTGGTCGCGGTGGTGCTGAGCGAGTCCCCGACCGGGGCGCTGCGCACCCGGGTGCTGCACAAGTGGCTGGTGGTGGCCGGCGGCGAGGCGGTCGCGATGATCGTCGCCGTGCTGCTGGCCGTCCGGCTCACCGAGTGGGTGCTGCGCCCGGTGCGCACCCTGGACCGGGCCACCCACGACATCGCCACCGGCCGGATGGCCGCCCGGGTCGCGCCCGGCGGCGGACCGCCCGAACTCCAGCGGCTGGCGCGCTCGTTCAACGAGATGGCGGACCACGTGGTGCACGCCATGGACCAGCAGAAGGCCTTCGTCGCGGACGCCTCGCACCAGCTGCGCAACCCGCTGTCGGCACTGCTGCTGCGGGTCGAGGTGCTCGGCCTGGAACTGCCCGAGGGCCACGAGGAGGAGCTCAGCGGCGTCCGGGAGGAGGGCACCCGGCTGGCCCGGGTGCTGGACGACCTGCTCGGGCTGGCCACCGCCGAGCACGCCCGCCCCGAACCGGAGCAGACCGACCTCACCCAGCTGACCCTGGCCCGGGTGGACGGCTGGCAGCCGGTGGCCGAGCAGTGCGGGATCGAGCTGCGCTGGGACGGCCCGGCGCTGGCGATCGGCATGGCGGACCCGATCGGCTTCGGCTCCGCGCTGGACGCCGTCCTGGACAACGCGCTCAAGTTCAGCCCGTCCGGCAGCCGGGTGCGGCTGCGGGTCGCGGTGCGCCGGGACGAGGTCGCGGTGACCGTCACCGACGCCGGGCCGGGCCTGACCGAGGACGAGCTGTCCCGGGCCGGCGACCGGTTCTGGCGCAGCCCGCGGCACCAGAACGTGGACGGCTCCGGGCTGGGCCTGTCCATCGCCCGCACCCTGCTGGCGGCCGGCGGCGGCTCGCTCGGCTTCGCCCCGGTCAATCCGAGCGGGCTCGCGGTGACATTGGCGGTGCCGCGGCCGGAGAAGAGCTAGCGGTGGCTCCTCAGGGCTTCACCGAGCGGTAGTAGCGCGCGGCGCCCTCGTGCAGTGGGAGCGGGTCGGTGTAGACGGCGGTGCGCAGGTCGACCAGCTGGGCGGCGTGCACCTGGGCGCCGATCTGGTCGCGGCTGTCGATCACCGCCCGGGTCATGCCCTCGACCAGTTCCGGGTTCACGTCGTCCCGGGTGATCAGCAGGTTGGGCACGGCGACGGTGGCGACGGCGTCCTTGGGCTCGGCGTTCGGGTAGGTGCCCTTGGGCATGGTGGCCGCCCGGTAGGCGTCGGTGCCGCCGCCCTCGGCCTTGTGCAGGGCCTCGGACAGGTCGCTCAGCGGGACGAGCCGGATCCTGACGTGGTCGGAGAGGTCGGTGAGCGCGCTGGTCGGCAGGCCGCCGGACCAGAAGAAGGCGTCCAGCTTGCCCTCGCGCAGCTGGTCGGCGGCGTCGCCGACGCCGGCCATCACCGGGGTGATGTCGTGGTCCGGGTCCAGGCCGGCCGCGGCAAGCAGTCGTTTGGTCACCAGGTTCACCCCGGACTGCGGCAGGCCCACGCCCACCCGCAGGCCCTTGAGGTCGGCGGTGCGGCGCACGGTCGAGGAGGCCGGGACGATCAGCTGCAGGTAGTCGTCGTACAGCCGGGCGATCGCCCGCAGCCTGTCCTTGCCGGGGCCCTGGTAGTCGGCGACCGCGTCGGCGGTGGCTATCGCGAAGGTGTCCTGCCCGGTGATCACCCGGGTGAGGTTGTCTATCGAGCCCTCGGTGTTGTCCAGGGCCAGCCGCACCCCCGGCATGGTCCGGGAGACGTGGGCCTGCAGCAGCTGCCCGTACCGGTCGTAGACGCCGCGCTGCACACCGGTCGCGAAGCGGGTCTCCCCGCGCGGGTAGCCGGGCGCGCGGCCCTCCGACAGCCACCAGCCGCCCAATCCGGCGACCAGCAGCACCAGCACCAGCACCGTCCGCCACAGTGGGCTGCGGGCCGCGCGGCGGACGGCGGCGCCGAGACGTGACGGATTGGTGGGGGCCATGCAGGGATACTGCCAGGCGCTCCGGCCGAACGGGAGGGGTAACGGCACCCGCGCCGACGCGGCGAGCGTCGGCGCCGGGTCCGAGCGCCCCGGAGGCGAGTCGCGAACACGGCCGGGAAAACCGGCTCGCGGCTGCCCGTACCCTGGTCTGGTGAGCGGTGAGAGCGGATTGAAGAGCTACAAGGTCGTCACGCACGGCTGTCAGATGAACGTCCACGACTCCGAGCGGCTGTCCGGCCTGCTGGAGGACGCGGGCTACGTCAAGGCCGGGCCGGAGGGCGACCCGGACCTGGTCGTGTTCAACACCTGCGCGGTGCGGGAGAACGCCGACAACAAGCTGTACGGCAACCTCGGCCAGCTCGCGCCGGTCAAGAGCCGCCACCAGGGCATGCAGATCGCCGTCGGCGGCTGCCTGGCCCAGAAGGACCGCGAGACCATCGTCAAGCGCGCCCCCTGGGTCGACGTGGTGTTCGGCACCCACAACATCGGTCACCTGCCGGCCCTGCTGGAGCGGGCCGCGGTCGAGCGCAAGGCCCAGGTCGAGATCCTGGAGTCACTGGAGACCTTCCCCTCCACGCTGCCCACCCGCCGTGAGTCCGCGTACGCCGCCTGGGTCGCCATCTCGGTCGGCTGCAACAACACCTGCACCTTCTGCATCGTCCCCGCGCTGCGCGGCAAGGAGGAGGACCGCCGGCCCGGCGACGTCCTCGCCGAGATCGAGGCGCTGGTGGACGAGGGCGTCATCGAGGTCACCCTGCTCGGCCAGAACGTCAACGCCTACGGCTCCGACCTGGGCGACCGCGAGGCCTTCTCCAAGCTGCTGCGCGCCGCCGGCCAGATCGAGGGCCTGGAGCGGATCCGCTTCACCTCGCCGCACCCGCGCGACTTCACCGACGACGTGATCGCCGCGATGGCCGAGACCCCGAGCGTGATGCACCAGCTGCACATGCCGCTGCAGTCCGGCTCGGACCGCGTGCTCAAGGCGATGCGCCGCTCCTACCGGCAGGACCGTTTCCTCGGGATCATCCGCAAGGTCCGCGAGGCGATGCCGGACGCGGCCATCTCCACCGACATCATCGTGGGCTTCCCCGGCGAGACCGAGGAGGACTTCGAGGAGACGATGCACGTCGTCCGCGAGGCCCGCTTCACCAACGCCTTCACCTTCCAGTACTCCAAGCGCCCCGGCACCCCGGCCGCCGAGATGGCGGACCAGATTCCGAAGGAGGTCGTCCAGGCCCGCTACGACCGGCTGATCGCCCTCCAGGAGGAGATCTCCTGGGAGGAGAACAAGAAGCAGGTCGGCCGCACCCTGGAGGTCCTCGTCGCCGAGGGCGAGGGCAAGAAGGACGACCAGACCCAGCGGCTGTCCGGGCGCGCGCCCGACAACCGGCTGGTCCACTTCACCAAGCCGGACGAGCCGGTGCGCCCGGGCGACATGGTGACCGTCGAGATCACCTACGCCGCCCCGCACCACCTGCTGGCCGAGGGCCCGACGCTGGCGGTGCGCCGCACCCGGGCCGGCGACGCCTGGGAGAAGCGCCAGGCCAAGCCCGCCGACAAGCCGGCCGGCGTGCTGCTCGGCCTGCCGAAGATCGGCGCCCCGGCCGAGCTGCCGCTGGCCGCGCCGGCGGGCGGCGCCTGCTGCGGGGACTGACACGACGTGCCCCTTCGGTGCGGCCCGGTGGGAACCGCGCCGAGCCGAAGGGGCACGACGGTGCCGAAAGTGAGGAGCGACAAGCGAGGGACGGGCGCCGGAGCGACGACCGTCGGCGCCGGGTCAGAGCGCCCCGGAGGCGAGCGCGCGAATTGCAGCTCCCGCCGGGCCGTCGGTCTTCCAGGCCTTAGAGTGATCCACATGCTGGTAGCCGCCGCCGTGTGCCCCTGTCCGCCGCTGCTCGTCCCCGAGGTCGCTGCCGGGGCCGCGCCCGAGCTGGATGAACTGCGCGCCGCCTGCGACGAGGCGCTGGCGGCGCTGGTCGCGGCCGAGCCGCAGCTGGTCGTGGTGGTCGGTGCCGGGCCGGAGGCCGAGGTGTGGACCGAGGGCGGGGCCGGGTCCTTCCAGCGGTACGGGGTGCCGCTGGTCGCCAAGCTGCCCGGCGGCCGGGTGGAGGGGCCGGAGCTGGCGCCCTCGCTGACCGTCGGGGCCTGGCTGCTGGAGCGCGCCGGGGTCACCCTGCCCACGCACGCCTGCGCGGTGCCCGCCGACGCCCCCGCCGACCGGATGCTCGGGCTCGGCCAGGGCCTGGCCGGGCTCGCCGACCGGGTCGCCCTGCTGGTGGTGGGTGACGGCAGCGCCTGCCGCTCGGTGAAGGCGCCCGGCTACCTGGACGAGCGGGCCGAGGGCTTCGACGCGGCGCTGGCCGCCGCCCTGGGCTCGGCCGACCTGCCCGCACTCGCGGCCCTGGACGCCGTGCTCGCCGCCGAGCTCAAGGCCGAGGGCCGGGCGCCCTGGCAGGTGCTGGCCGGCGCCGCCGAGGGCGCCGGCCTCACCGCGCGGCTGGGCTACCAGGACGCGCCGTACGGGGTCGGGTACTTCGTGGCGTCCTGGAGCTGACCCTCACGACCGGGGGGTCTCGCCCCCCTCGCCCGGCTTCGGCTTGTGGGCGAAGTCGTCCACCGCGTCCTTGGCCCTGCTGGCGCCGTGCTCGATCTTCTCGCTGTACTTGCCCTTGGTCGCCTTGTCGATCGCGCCGCCGGCCTTGTCCACCATCTGATCGATCTGGTCGCTGTGCTTGCCGGCGAGCTCGCTGGCCTTCTCCTTGAGCTCCTCGGCCTTGCCCTTGAGGTTGTCCATCAGACCCATGGCGATCTCCTTCTCTCCCTGTCCCCTGCACAACGCCTGCGACCGGTAAAGCGTTCGCAAAAACGGCCCCGGCTGACCGGGCGGCCGGAAACAGTCACGGAAGCAGTCCTCGGACAGTCATATCCTCGCGCAGTCGGGGGTGAGCGGCAGCCCGGTCTCCGCTGCTCCAACGGTTTTGCGAGACTGGAGCGGTGAGCAGCTCCCGTACCCCGCGCGTCGTATCGATCGTCGGCGCGACCGCCGCCGGCAAGTCCGACCTGGCCGTCGCCATCGCCCGCACCCTCGGTGGCGAGGTGATCAACACCGACTCGATGCAGCTGTACCGGGGCATGGACATCGGCACCGCGAAGCTCACCACGGACGAGCGCGGCGGAGTGCCGCACCACCTGATGGACGTCTGGGAGGTCACCGAGGCCGCCAGCGTCGCCGAGTACCAGCGGCTCGCCCGGGCCGAGATCGACCGGCTGCTCGCGGCCGGGCGCGCGCCCGTCCTGGTCGGCGGCTCCGGGCTGTACGTCCGGGCGGCGATCGACGAGATGGAGTTCCCCGGCACCGACCCGGCGGTGCGCGCCCGGCTGGAGGCCGAGCTGGAGCAGCACGGCCCGTACGCGCTGCACCGGCGGCTGGCCGAGCTGGACCCGGCGGCCGCCGAGGCGATCCTGACGAGCAACGGGCGGCGGATCGTCCGGGCGCTGGAGGTCATCGAGATCACCGGGCAGCCGTTCACCGCCAACCTGCCGAGCAACACCGCCGTGTACGAGGCGGTGCAGATCGGCGTCGCGGTGCCGCGCCCCGAACTGGACGAGCGGATCACCCTGCGGGTCGACCGGATGTGGGAGGCCGGACTGCTGGACGAGGTGCGGGAGCTGGAGAAGGTCGGACTGCGCGAGGGGAGGACCGCCTCCCGGGCGCTCGGCTACCAGCAGGTGCTCGACCACTTCGCCGGCGAGTGCACCGAGGACGAGGCGCGGGCCGAAACCGTACGGGCCACCAAGCGCTTCGCCCGCCGTCAGGAGTCCTGGTTCCGCCGGGACGACCGGATCCACTGGCTCTCCCGCCCGGCCGGCACCGACCCGGTCGAGCTGCTGGAACGATCCCTCGAACTGATCTGGCGTCAGGGAGTTCCGGCCGCGTAGGAGTGGTTTTGGCCAATTCGGCGGTGCACCTGCGCGCGCAGGTGACCGTGCAGGACGAATCGGGGGTCACGGCCCGATCACGTGATGGCCACGGATCACCCGAGGACCCCGGTCACGTCCCGAACGGCCCCTCTGGACATGCCATCATCGATGCCATAGGGATCGGCCCGTGCGGGCCGACCGTGCCCGGCCGCGAGTCCGCTCGTGTCGAACTGTCAGGGGAGGCCGTGTGTCAACGGGTACCGGCCCCGAACCCGGTCAGGGCGGGAGTGTCACCGCACCGGCCGAGGAGTTCGACGAGTCGACGATGGGGGACCTTCCGGTGCTGACCGGCCTGGAGGCGCCGACCTCGTACGCGGCCGCGGTGCCCGCGCTGGACACCCGCACCCCGCCGGACGCCGCGGTGCACGAGCGGGAGATCCGGCCGCTGCGCCGGCTGCGCTGGTGGCAGACCCTGCCGATCGCCCTGCTGGGCACCCTCGGCTCGCTGATGTTCGCCTTCCCGCTCGCCTTCGGCTCGGCCGGCGCGCGCGCCACCATGGTCGGGATGCTCGGGCTGCTGTTCACCGCCGCCTCGGTCGGCTGGGGCGCGATGGCCGCCCGGCACGCCGGCTACAAGTGGCCGGGGCTGCCGCGCCGGGGCTCCGGGAAGCGGGCCGGCTGGAAGGCGATCGTGGTCTACACCCTGATCGCGCTGGCCGCCTGCGCGCTCGCGGTCTGGCGGGTCGCCTACCTGCGCTGAGCAGGTCGCTGATCGCGCTGAGCCGGCCGCGCACCCTTTCCCGCCCCGAGCCGAAGGGCGCGCCGGCGCCGAAAGGGAGAGCGCGAGGGAGCGACACAGGAGCGAGGGAGTGCCGACCGTCGGCGCCGGGTCAGGAGCGCCCGGAGGCGAGCGGGCGACAATCAGTACCATCGGAGGGGTGAGCGCATCCTCTCCTCGGCAGGCCGGTCTCCCCTTCTTCAAGGGGCACGGCACCCAGAACGACTTCGTGATCGTGCCGGACCCGGACGGCGTGCTGGAGATCGGCCCGGAGGCCGTCGCCGCGCTGTGCGACCGGCGGGCCGGCATCGGCGCGGACGGGCTGCTGCGCGTGGTGCGCGCCGCCGCCGAACCGGCTGCCGCCCACCTGGCCGACCGGGCCGAGTGGTTCATGGACTACCGCAACTCCGACGGCAGCATCGCCGAGATGTGCGGCAACGGCCTGCGGGTCTTCGCCCGCTTCCTGATCGAGGCCGGCCTGGCCAAGCCCGGCGAGCAGGCGATCGCCACCCGCTCCGGGGTGCTCACCGCGAAGGTCGCCGAGGACGCCGGGGACGGCACCCCCGGGGACGTCACCATCGACATGGGCCGCGCCCGGCTGCCCGGACCGGACGGCATCGAGGTGACGGTCGGCGAGCGGCGCTGGCCCGCCCTGAACGTCAACATGGGCAACCCGCACGCGGTGGCCTTCGTCGAGAGCCTGGACCACGCCGGCGAACTGCGCACCGCGCCGCTGACCAGCCCCGAGGGCGTCTACCCGGAGGGCGTCAACGTCGAGTTCGTGGTGGACCGCGGCCCGCGGCACGTCGCGATGCGGGTGCACGAGCGCGGCTCCGGCGAGACCCGCTCCTGCGGCACCGGCGCCTGCGCCGTCGCCGTGGCGGCGATCCGCCGGGACGGCCTGGACCCGGCGACCACCGGCGAGGCGGTCGCGTACACCGTGGACGTGCTGGGCGGCCGACTGGTCATCACCGAGCACCCGGACGGCCGGGTGGAGATGACCGGACCCGCGGTGATCGTGGCCGAGGGGCGGCTCGACGCGCGCTGGTGGGAGTCGCTGCGCCGCGGCTGAGGGACCGGTTTGCCCATTTCGTACGGTGGCGAATCCCCCCGATCGGGTGATACCGGTCGCGGACGGGAATCGCGGCATCGCAGAACGTGCTCCGCTCGGTAGCATGGACCACCGGGTCGATCCCCTGGGAGGGGCGGCAAGATCACCCTCCCTCGGGAGGGGTAGCGCCCGGCGACCGTTGCCGGAGGTGCGCCGATGACCATCGAAGCCGGGCAGTCCCTCGCGGGGCAGCCGACGACCGCACGGCAGGCCGGGGCCAGGCGGCCCCTGGGAGAGCTCGGCCGGGCCGCCCTCGGCCGGGCCGGGCGGGCCGCGTTACTTGCCACCGGCCGGCCGCCCGTGCCGGACGCCCTCGAACCGCTCGTCCGGGTCCACCGCCGACATCACCCGCAGGCCGACCTCGGGCTGCTCGCCCGGGCGTACCGGCTGGCCGAGGCCAGCCACCGCGGCCAGAAGCGCAAGAGCGGCGAGCCGTACATCACCCACCCGCTGGCCGTCACCATGATCCTGGCCCAACTCGGCGCCGGGACCACCACCCTGGTCGCCTCGCTGCTCCACGACACCGTCGAGGACACCGATCTGACGCTCGACCAGGTGGGCGCCGGGTTCGGGCCCGAAGTCGCCTACCTGGTCGACGGGGTGACGAAACTGGAGAAGGTCGACTTCGGCGCCGCCGCCGAGGCCGAGACCTTCCGCAAGATGCTGGTCGCCACCGGGGACGACGTCCGGGTGATGGTGATCAAGCTCGCCGACCGCCTGCACAACATGCGCACCATCCGGCACATGAAGCCGGCCAGCCAGGTGCGGATCGCCAAGGTCACCCGGGACGTGCTCATCCCGCTGGCCGAACGGCTCGGCATCCAGGTGCTCAAGGCGGAGCTGGAGGACATCGTCTTCGCCACCCTGCACCCCGAGGAGCACGCCCGCACCCGGGCCCTGATGGCCGGTCACGAGGCGGAGCCGGACACCCTGCTGGAGCCGTTCGCCCGGCAGCTGGCCCGCCAGCTGGCCGAGACCGGGGTCGCCGCCGAGGTGACCGTCCGGCCCCGGCACTGCGTCTCGCTGCACCGGGTGCTGCTGGAACGGGCCGCCGCGCCCGGGCCGGACGGGCGGCCGCAGGGGCCGCAGCCGGCCGATTTCGGGCGGCTGCTGGTGGTGGTCGAGGAGAACGCCGACTGCTACGCCGTGCTCGGCGAGCTGCACACCTGCTGGACGCCGCTGCCCGGGGAGTTCAAGGACTTCGTGGCCGCCCCCAAGTTCAACCTCTACCAGTCGCTGCACACCGCCGTGGCGCTGGAGGGCCGCGCGGTGGTCGAGGTGCTGGTCCGGACCCGGCGGATGCACGAGGTGGCCGAGACCGGGGTGGTCGCGCTCGGCGACCCGACCCCGGTCGGCAGCGCCCAGGACGCCGACGAGCTGGACCGTACCGACCCGGCCCGGCCCGGTTGGCTCAGCCGGCTGCTGGAGTGGCAGCAGGAGACGCCCGACCCGGACGCCTTCTGGTCCGCCCTCACCGCCGACCTGGCCGGCGACCGCGAGATCACCGTGGTGACGGAGATCGGCGAAACGCTTCAGCTGAGGGCCGGGGCCAGCTGTGTGGACGCGGCCTACCTGCTCGGCGAGGAGACCGGCCACCGATGTATCGGCGCCCGGGTCAACGGCCGGCTCACCGCGCTGTCCACCGTCCTGCAGGACGGGGACGTGCTCGCGGTGCTCACCGAGAACCTCCCGGCGGGTGGCAGCCAGCCGTCCGGCCCCTCGCCGGAGTGGCTGGCGCACGTCCGTACCCCCGCCGCCCGGCTGGCCATCGAGCGCTGGCTGGCCGACCACCCGGCCCGGCTGCCGGTGGTGCGCACCGGCCCGGCGGGCGGCCAGCCCGCCCCGCCCGCGCACCGGGCCGGCGAGCGCCGGGTCGCCCCGGTCACGGTGGCCGGGCGGCCCGGCGCGCCGGTGCGGCTGGCCCGCTGCTGCACGCCCGTCCCGCCGGACGAGGTGGTCGGCTACCCGATCCGCGGCGGCGCGGTCGCCGTGCACCGCACCGGCTGCCCCGCCGGGCAGCGGCTGCGCGCGGACGGCCGCGCCGAGCTGGAGGTCCGCTGGCGGCCAGGGGACGCCCCGGCGGCCGGGCACCGGGTCACCCTGCTGGCCGAGGCGCTGAACCGGCCCCGGCTGCTCGCCGACCTCACCGCGGCGATCTCCGCCGAGGGCGTCGGCATCGTCTCGGCCGAGGTCGAGCCGCCGCAGGAACTGCGGGTACGGCACACCTACACCGTCGAACTGCCCGAGCCGGGCGCGCTGCCGGCGCTGATGCGGGCGATGCTCAAGGTCTCCGGGGTGTACGACGTGAGCCGCCCGCACGCCCCGGCGGGGGCCCGGCCCCGGCACTCCGGGGGAAATGGGGGTGACCGGCCCGCGCCGGGCGTGCGAACATCGTGGGGAATTCACGACCGGTCCACGGCGTTCACAGGGCACAGGGGCCCCGGTGACAGCCGAGGGTCCACACCGCAGCCTCACAGCGACCAAAGGACAGAATGACCTCCACGTTCGACACCCGCGACCACGCCGACGCCCCGCGCCGCATCGGCGGTCTGCGGGCGGAAGCCCTCATGGACGAGGACCTCGCGGCCATCGACGAGGACCTCGGCCACAGCTACGACGGCGACCAGTACGACCGCAGCGAGCGTGCAGCCCTGCGCCGGGTCGCCGGCCTCTCCACCGAACTCGAAGACGTCACCGAGGTCGAGTACCGCCAGCTTCGCCTGGAGCGCGTGGTGCTGGTCGGTGTCTGGACCGACGGCACGCTGGAGGAGGCGGAGAACTCGATGGCCGAGCTCGCCGCGCTCGCCGAGACGGCCGGCTCCGAGGTGCTGGACGGCGTCATCCAGCGGCGCGACAAGCCCGACGCGGCCACCTACATCGGCTCCGGCAAGGCGCAGGAGCTGCGGGACATCGTCGCCTCCAGCGGCGCCGACACCGTGGTCTGCGACGGTGAGCTCACCCCCGGCCAGCTGATCCACCTGGAGGACGTGGTCAAGGTCAAGGTCGTCGACCGGACGGCCCTGATCCTGGACATCTTCGCCCAGCACGCCAAGTCCCGGGAGGGCAAGGCTCAGGTCTCGCTCGCGCAGATGCAGTACATGCTGCCGCGCCTGCGCGGCTGGGGTCAGTCGCTGTCCCGGCAGATGGGTGGCGGTGGCTCCGGCTCCTCGGGCGGCGGCATGGCCACCCGTGGTCCCGGTGAGACCAAGATCGAGACCGACCGTCGTCGGATCCGCGAGAAGATGGCGAAGCTCCGCAGGGAGATCGCCGACATGAAGAAGGGCCGCGACACCAAGCGCCAGGAGCGCAAGCGCCACCAGGTGCCGTCCGTGGCCATCGCCGGGTACACCAACGCCGGCAAGTCGTCCCTGCTCAACCGGCTCACCGGGGCGGGCGTGCTGGTGGAGAACGCGCTGTTCGCCACCCTGGACCCGACCGTGCGCCGGGCCCAGACCCCGAGCGGGCGGCTCTACACCCTGGCCGACACCGTCGGCTTCGTCCGGCACCTGCCGCACCACCTGGTCGAGGCCTTCCGCTCGACCATGGAGGAGGTCGCCGACGCGGACCTCATCCTGCACGTGGTCGACGGCTCGCACCCCGAGCCGGAGACGCAGCTGGCCGCCGTCCGCGAGGTCATCGTCTCGGTCGAGGCACAGAACGTGCCGGAGATCGTGGTGATCAACAAGGCGGACGCCGCCGACCCGCACGTGCTGCAGCGCCTGCTGCGCCGCGAGCCGCACGCCATCGTGGTGTCGGCCCGCAGCGGCGCGGGCATCGACGAGCTGCTGAAGCTCATCGACGACGAGCTGCCGCGCCCGGCCGTCGAGGTGCGGGCCCTGGTGCCCTACACCCAGGGCGCCCTGGTCTCCCGGGTGCACAAGGAGGGCGAGCTGCTCGCCACCGAGCACACCGGCGAGGGCACGCTGCTGCACGCCAAGGTGCCGGCCGAGCTGGCCGCGGAGCTGGAGCACTTCGCGGTGGCCCTGCAGGGCTGACCGGTTCCGTCGGAGGGCCCCCGGACGATCACGTCCGGGGGCCCTCCGCGCTTCCCGGGGCGCGTTACCTCACGTTCTTGGTGAAGTAGTCGAAGGCCTGCTTCGCCTGGTCCTGCAGCGAGGGCCCGGCCAGGTACCCGGCCGGGTTGCGGTTGCCGATCGCGCTGACGCTGACCAGGTTGGGCTTGCCGTCCTTGGTGATGAACCAGCCGCCGCCGCCCGCCCCGCCCGTCATGGTGCAGCCGATCACGTACATCGGCGGGCGGCTGCGGTCGAAGGAGAGCGAGCCCGGCACGGCGGGGGAGTCGCAGCGGTTCAGCTCCATGCCGTCGAAGGGCCGCTCGACCGGGTAGCCGTACGCGACGGCAGAGCCGACCTGCTCGCGCGGGGCGTTGAACCAGACCGGGACGGAACCGCCGACCGTCTCCTCCAGGGACGGACCGGAGTCCGACCCACCGCGCACCCGGACTATCGCATAGTCGTACTGGCTGTGGGCGCCGACGCCGCCCTCCTGCAGCCAGGTCGGCGACACCAGCGCGCGTACCGCCGTCCACCGGCCGTACGGGGCGGCCTGCTGGTCGTCGTACGGCTTGCCGCGGCTCGCCCGGCCGTCCCGGTTGAAGCCGGGCACGAAGACCAGGTTCCTCACCCAGCCGCCGCCCTTGCCGTCGGTCAGGCAGTGGGCGGCGGTGTAGACCAGGTTGCTGCGGCCCGGGTTGACCGGGTCGGAGACCACCGTGCCGGAGCAGACCGCGTCGCCCTGGGGCGTGGTCATCAGCAGCTTGCCGACCACGGCGGAGTCCGGGCCGTACGGGTGCTGCTGCGGCCTGGCCTGGACGGCGGCCGGCGGGGCGTCGCGCTGGACGGTGCCCGGCGCGGTGGCGGTCAGCGAGTACTCCGGGGCGGGCCTGGCCTTGGCGGCCTCCATCCGGGAGGGCGACCAGTAGCCCGGGACCACCGGGTTGGCGAAGCCGCTGTCGGTCACGTACCGGGCCCAGTCCTCCAGCTTCCAGCCGCTCAGGTCGCCCAGGCTGGTCGGCGCGGCCTTGGGCAGCGCGGCGGGCGGCGTGGCCGGGGCGGCGGGGCCGTCCGGCCCGCAGGCGGCCGCGGTGATCGTCAGGGCGGCGAGCAGCGCGGCGCCGGCCGTCGCGGCCCGGCGCCCACTGCTGCTGATCGTGCGCAAGCTGGTTCGTCCCCCGTGGTGGTACCGGTCACTGCTTCCTGGAGATCCAGTCCAGGGCCTGCCTGGCGACCGACTCCAGGTACGGGCCGCTCAGCGAGGTGTGCTCCTGGGTGCCGATCGAGGTGTTGCTGACCAGGGCGGTCTTCCCGTCCGGCATGGTGGCGAACCAGCCGCCGCCGCTGGCGCCCTGGGTCATGTTGCAGCCGATGGTCAGCATCGTCGGGCGCTTGGCGTCGAAGGACAGCCGGGTCGGCTTGCCGCCGTCGCACTGGTAGAGCTCCTGGCCGTCGAACGGCTTGACCAGCGGATAGCCGACGGCCGAGACCCTGAGCTGGTCGCGGGGCGCGTCGAACCACACCGGGACGGCCGAACCGACCGTCTCCTCAAGGGACTTGCCGGTGTCGTTCTGGTTGTGCACGCGCATCACCGCGAAGTCGTACTGGTTGGCGGCGTCACCGGTCTGGCCGCCCTCGACCATCCACTGCGGGGAGGTGGTGACCTGCTCGGCCCACCAGGTGCCGAGCGGGGCCAGCTCGGACAGCGGGGCCTTCTTGCCGCCGCTGGAGGCACCGGAGTTGTTGTAGGCGGGGACGAAGACCAGGTCCTTGTAGAAGTTGCCGCCCTTGCCCTCGTGCACGCAGTGGGCGGCCGTCCAGACCAGGTTGCTCTTGCCCGGGTGCTGCGGGTCGGCGACCACCGTGGCCGAGCAGTTGCCCCGGCCGCCCTGGGCGGAGAAGAACACCTTGCCGGAGGGCTGCTTGAGGTACGGGCGGGGCACCTGCACGGCCTTGACCACCGGGGGCTCCGGGTCGGTCACGCCGTCGTCGGTGGAGGGCTTGGGGGTGGCGGGGGCCGGCTTGGCGGTGGGCGGGGCCGGGTCGGCGGGCTTGGCGTCGCCCATCTTGTCCGGGTCCCAGAAGTCCTTCACCACCGGGTTGTTGAAGACGTGCTTGGACGCCCACTTGTCCCAGTCGTCGAACTTCCACTTCTTCAGGTCGTCCCAGTTCTTCGGCAGGCCGTCCAGCAGGCTGGTCGGCAGGCCGGAGGGCAGGGTGATCCCGCCGATGACGCCGCCGCCCGGGGCGGCCGCGCCGCTCGCCGCGGTGACATCGGGCGGCGGCGCGGCGGTCTTCCCGCCGTCGCCGGCCGGGCCGTCCGGTCCGCAGGCGCTCGCGGCGAGCAGCGTTCCGGTGACCAAAGCGGCGGCCAGGGCTGACCGGTGGATCGATGGCATCTGTGCGCTTCCCCCTGTGCTCGGTCGGACTTCGGTGTGGCGGATCACCGCCCTGGAGTCTTCCATCGCCGCACAGGACGGCCGCGGCCGCCCCCGGGGTTGCGGAGTCGACCGGAGGTCACCGATCCGTGACGCGCGACCAGGCGGCTCTTCGGCGCAGCAGGGCCTTCCGGCCCCGGGGTGGACAATCCCCGATCTTCACCCGGACGAGCTATCCGTCCTTGTGATCACCCGTCAGGGATAGGTAACCCTTACCTGACGCGACGGTGCGAGCGCCCGCCGACCCTCTCCACCACCAGCGCGCGTCCGCACCCCCACGCGCACCAAGGAGCAGCCTTGAGCACCGCCCTCACCGGAGCCCCGCCCGAATCGCCGCTGTTCATGGACCAGCCCCTCGGGCCCGACCCGCTGCTGCACCCGGATCCCGCCGTCGCCGCCGAACAGGCCGCCCTGGAGGGCCTGCTGCGCTGCTGGACGCGGGAGACCGACGCCCGGCCCGGGCCGGACGGGCGGCTGCGGATCGACGTCCTCGGCGGCGCCGCCCGGCTCACCGCGCCGGTCCGCTACTGGTCGTCCGGCGGCTGGCACCGGTTCGGCCCGGCCACGCTCTCGGCCGGGGAGGGCGGTGTCGTGGGGGAGGGGGCCGAGGCCCCGGTGGACGCCGTCACCGCCGCCGCGCTGCTCGCCGCCGCGGCCGCCGAACGGCCCGACCCCGGGCAGGTCGCCGACCTCGCCGCCCGGGTGGCCGACTCGGTGGTGCGCACCGCCGAGATCCTCGCCCACCGCCGTACCGCCGCCGAACCCGGCGGGCCGGAGCGCTCGCACTTCCTCGCCGCTGAACAGTCCCTGCTGCTCGGCCACCCGCTGCACCCCACCCCGAAGAGCCGCGACGGCCTCGGCCCGGCCCAGAGCGCCGCCTACTCGCCCGAACTGCACGGCTCCTTCCAGCTGCACTGGTACGCGGTCGACCGCGAACTGCTCGCGGCCGGCTCCGCCGTCGCCGACAGTGCCGACCGGATCACCGCCGCCCTGCTCGGCGGCCGCACCGCCCTGCCGTCCGGCACCGCCGCCCTGCCGCTGCACCCGTGGCAGGCCCGCGAACTCGCCCACCGCCCGGCCGTCGCCGCCCTCCTCGCCGACGGGCTGCTGCACGACCTCGGGCCGGTCGGCGAGCCCTGGCACCCCACCTCCTCGGTGCGCACCGTCTACCGCCCCGGCACGCCGTGGATGCTCAAGCTCTCGCTCGGCCTGCGGATCACCAACTCCCGCCGGGAGAACCTGCGCAAGGAGCTGCATCGCGGCCTGGAGATGCACCGGCTGCTGGAGAGCGGGCTGGCCGCCGAGTGGCGCGCCGCCCACCCCGGCTTCGACATCGTCCGCGACCCGGCCTGGATCGGCGTCGACCACCCCGACCTCGGCGACCCCGGCGGACTGGACACCGTGCTGCGCGCCCAGCCCTTCGCGCCCACCGACCGGGCGCTGTGCGTGGCCGGCCTGGTCGCCGAACAGCCGCTCGGCACCGGCGCCACCGTGCCGTCCCGGCTCGGCGACACCCTGCGCTCGCTCGCCGCCCACACCGGCCGCCCGCTGCGCACGGTGGCCGCCGAATGGTTCCTGCGCTACCTGGACGCCGTCGTGCTGCCCGTCCTGTGGCTGGACGGCCGGGGCGGCATCGCCCTGGAGGCGCACCAGCAGAACAGCATCGTGCTGCTGGACGCCGAGGGCTGGCCCTGCGGCGGCCGCTACCGCGACAACCAGGGCTACTACTACCGGGAGAGCGCCGCCGAGCGGCTCACCGCCCGGCTGCCCGGGCTCGGCACGGAGAGCGACACCTTCCTGCCGGACCCGGTGATCGACCACCACTTCGCCTACTACCTCGGGATCAACCACGTCCTCGGCCTGATCGGCGCCCTCGGCTCCCAGGGGCTGGCCGACGAGACGGTGCTGCTGGCCGCGCTGCGCCGGTTCCTGGCCGGCCCGCAGGCGACCGCCACCGGCTCGGCACTGCCCGCGCTGCTGCTGGACGCGCCCACCCTGCCCTGCAAGGCCAACCTGCTCACCCGGATCAACGGCCTGGACGAGCTGGTCGGGCCGGTCGCCACCCAGTCCGTGTACGTGGACATCCCCAACCCGGTGGCGGGGGCCTGATGTCGGACTACCTGCCCGGGTGGGGCGAAGCCCCCACCCCGGCCGGCGAGTTCCGGCTCCGCCCGGTACGGCTGCCCGCCGACCTGGACCTGCTCGCCGCCTGGATGAACGACCCCGAGGTCGACGAGTTCTGGGAGCTCGCCGGGCCGCCCGCCGTCACCGAACGGCACGTCCGGGCCCAACTCGACGGCGACGGCCGCAGCGTGCCCTGCCTGGGCCTGCTCGACGGTGCGCCGATGAGCTACTGGGAGGTCTACCGCGCCGACCTCGACCCGCTCGCCGGGCACTACCCGGCCCGGTCGCACGACACCGGCGTGCACCTGCTGCTCGGCCCCGTCGCCAGCCGCGGCCGGGGCCTGGGCGGTCACCTGCTGGCCGCCACGGCCGACCTGATCTTCAGTCAACGACATGACTGCGAACGAGTGGTGGCCGAACCGGACATCCGCAACCTGCGCTCGGTCCGGGCCTTCGAGCGGGCCGGATTCCGGGCCACCGCCGAACTCCACCTGCCCGACAAGCGCGCCGTCCTGATGGTCCGCGACCGAGACTCGACTCCTGCCTAGGACACCCCTGTGGACACCTCGACACCCCCGCCCTACGACCTGCTCGGCGTCGGCATCGGCCCGTTCAACCTCTCGCTCGCCGCCCTCGCCGAACCCGTACCCGGCCTGCGCACGCTTTTCTGCGACCAGCGCCCGGAGTTCCGCTGGCACCACGGGATGCTGGTGGACGGGGCCCGGATGCAGGTGCCCTTCCTCGCCGACTTGGTCTCCCTGGTCGACCCGACCAACCCGTGGTCCTTCCTCAACTACCTGCGCGCCCAGGACCGGCTGTTCCCGTTCTACTTCGCCGAGCGCTTCCAGCTGCCCCGCCGCGAGTACGACCACTACTGCCGCTGGGCCGCCGAGCGGCTGGCCAACTGCCGCTTCGGCACCGAGGTCACCGCACTGCACTGGGAGGATCCCTGCTTCCGGGTCGAGTTGACCGACACCGCGACCGGCCGGCGCTCCGCCGTACGGGCCCGCAACCTCGCGCTCGGCGTCGGCACCCGGCCCGTACTGCCCGAGGCCTTCGCGGGGCTGGCCGGCCGGCCGACGGCCTTCCACTCCGCCGAGTACCTCGACCGCCGCGCCGACCTGGCCGGCGCCCGGGACATCACCGTGGTCGGCAGCGGGCAGTCCGGCGCCGAGGTCTTCCTCGACCTGCTCCGCCGCCACGAGGACGACGGCGTCCGGCTGCGCTGGCTCACCCGCACCCGGGCGCTCGCTCCCATGGAGTACTCCAAGCTCGGACTGGAGCACTTCACCCCCGACTACACCCGCTACTTCCACGGCCTGCCCGGGCCCGTGCGGGACGCCCTGGTCACCGCCCAGTGGCAGCTGCACAAGGCCGCCAGCGCCGAGACCCTCGCCGAGATCCACGACCACCTCTACGAGCGCACCATCGGTCGCCCGATCGACGCCGCCCCGGTCGAGATCACCCCCGGCACCGCCGTCACCGACGCCCGCCCAGGCCCCTGCGGCGGCCTCGAACTGAACTGCCGGCACACCGACTCCGGCACCGAGCACCTGCTGCGCACCGACGCGGTGGTCCTCGCCACCGGCTACCGCGCCGCCCGACCGGCCGCGCTCGAACCGCTCGCCCACCTGATCGACTGGGACGGGACCGGGCGCTACCGGGTCGACCTCGACCACCGGGTCGCCACCCGGCCCGAGCTCACCGGCGGCCTCTACGTCCAGAACGCCGAACTGCACACCCACGGCGTCGGCACCCCCGACCTGGGCCTCGGCGCCCACCGCGCCGCCGTCATCCTCAACGCCGTCACCGGTCGCACCCTCCACCGACTGCCCGACCGCACCGCCTGGACCGGCTTCGCGCCACCCGCCCCCGCCGGTCGCGCCGCACAGCCCAACCCCGTCGTCCCCCGTCCCCAGGAGCTGACCCGTGCCGCAACCGTCGGCCGCTGAACCGCCGCTCTACCTGCCCCCGCACCTCACCGCCGGGCACTGGCAGCGGGCCGGCCGCGCCCTGCTGGCCAAGATGTTCGGCGAGTTCGCCTACGAGGAACTGCTCACGCCCGTCCCCGGGTCCCTCGACGGCGAGTACCTGCTGAAGCTGCCCGAGGCCGAGTACCGCTTCACCGCCCGCCGCGGCGCCTACGGCAGCTGGCAGGTCGACCCGGAGTCCATCCGGTGCTCCCGCCAGGACGGCCTGGACCCGCTGCGCTTCCTCCCGTACGCCTGGCAGACCCTCGGGATGCGCGGCGAGACCACCGCCCACCTGATCCGCGAACTCTCCGCCACCCTGACCGCCGACGCCCGACAGCTCGCCACCGCGCTCACCGCCGCCGAACTCGCCGAGCTCGACCACCCGGCGCTGGAGGGGCGGCAGGGCGGCCACCCGTGGATCGTCCCCAACAAGGGCCGGATCGGCTTCTCCGGCGCCGACACCGCCCGCTGGGCCCCGGAGGCCCGCAGCCCGCGCCCGCTGCCCTGGATCGCCGTCCACCGCCGGCTCGCCCAGTACCGCGGCGTGCCCGGCCTGGAACATCCCGAGCAGCTGTACGCCCGCGAGCTGGACGACCCGGACGCGCTGCGCGCCCCGCTCGGCGCGGACGCCGACGACTACCTGCTGCTGCCCGTCCACCCCTGGCAGTGGGACGAGACGGTCCTGCCGCTGTTCGCGCCCTGGATCGCCTCCGGCGAGATCGTCCCGCTGCCCTCCGACGGCGACCCACGGCTGCCCCAGCAGTCCATCCGCTCCTTCTTCAACACCGCCCACCCCGAGCGCTGCACCGTCAAGCTGCCGCTGTCCATCCTCAACACCCTGGTCTGGCGCGGCCTGCCGGTCGAGCGCACCCTCGCCGCGCCCGCCGTCACCGCGTGGCTGCACGGGCTGCGCGAGGCCGACCCGTACCTGCGGGACGAGTGCCGGGTGATCCTGCTCGGCGAGATCGCCTCCGTCACCGTCGACCACCCGGTCTACCGGGAGATGCCCGAATCGCCGTACCAGTACAAGGAGCTGCTGGGCGCGATCTGGCGCGAACCGCTCGGCCCCTTCCTCGCCGGGGACGAGCGCGCCCGCACCCTGGCCGCGCTGCTGCAGACCGGCTCGGACGGGCGGGCGCTGGCCGCCGAGCTGATCGCCCGCTCCGGTCTCACCCCCGCCGAGTGGACCGGCCGGCTGTTCGCCGCGATGCTGCCGCCGCTGCTGCACTTCCTCTACCGCTACGGGCTGGTCTTCTCCCCGCACGGCGAGAACGCCATCGTGGTCTTCGACGACCGCGGCACCCCGACCCGGCTCGCGGTCAAGGACTTCGTCGACGACGTCAACCTCAGCGACCAGGACCTGCCCGAGCTGCGCGACCTGCCGGCCGAGGTCGCCGACGTGCTGCTGCGGGACAGCCCGCAGGGGCTCTGCCAGTTCATCCACTCCGGGCTGTTCATCGGCGTCTTCCGCTACCTCGCCCCGCTGCTGGAGGCGCAGACCGGACTGCCCGAGACCGAGTTCTGGGCCCTGCTGCGCGCCGAGATCCACCGCTACCAGGACCGCTTCCCCGAGCTGCGCGAGCGCTTCGAGCTGTTCGACCTGTTCCGGCCCCGGATCACCCGGCTCTGCCTCAACCGCAACCGGCTGTTGCTGGACGGCTACCAGGACCGCCCGTACCGCCCGCACGCGGCCCGGCACGGGACGGTGCCGAACGCGCTGGTCGCCGTGGACGTGCGCCTTCCGGCTGGGCGGGACCGGATTGTCACCCCCGCCCCGTAGGGTGGAAGGGCCATGACGAACGACTCCGAACCCCTGCCCGCGACGGACCTCGGCGACGAGGCCGAGGAAGCCGTCGCCGTCCCGCGCTCGCGGATCCCCGAACTGCTGCACGCCGCGGTGGCGGCCGTCGGCGGCGTGGAGCGCCCCGGCCAGATGCGGATGGCCGAGGCCGTCGCCGACGCCGTCGACCACAGCGAGCACCTGCTCGTCCAGGCCGGCACCGGCACCGGGAAGTCCCTGGCCTACCTGGTGCCGGCGCTCGCCCACGGGGACCGCGTGGTGGTCGCCACCGCCACCCTGGCGCTGCAACGCCAGCTGGTGGAGCGGGACTTGCCGCGCACGGTCGACGCGCTGCACCCGGTGCTGCGCCGCCGCCCGCTGTTCGCGATGCTCAAGGGCCGCTCCAACTACCTGTGCCTGCACCGGGCCAACGAGGGCACCCCGAGCGACGAGGGCGAGGGCCTGTTCGACCCGGTGGACGCGCTCGGCGGGCCGACCGGCAAGCTCGGGCAGGAGGTGCTGCGGCTGCGGGAGTGGGCGGACGAGACCGAGACCGGGGACCGCGACGATCTCAGCCCCGGTGTCTCGGACAAGGCCTGGGCCCAGCTGTCGGTCACCTCCAAGGAGTGCCTGGGCGCGACCCGCTGCGCGTACGGGCAGGAGTGCTTCGCGGAGAAGGCGCGGGAGCGGGCCAAGCTGGCGGACGTCGTGGTCACCAACCACGCGATGCTCGCGATCGACGCGATCGAGGGCGCGCCGGTGCTGCCCGAGCACGGGCTGCTGATCGTGGACGAGGCGCACGAGCTGGTCAACCGGGTCACCGGCGCGGCCACCGCCGAGCTGACCGTCGGCGCGGTCAACCGGGCGGTGAAGCGGGCGGCCCGGCTGGCCAACGAGAAGGCCGTGGACGCGCTGCAGGCCGCCGCCGAGAACTACCACGGCCTGATGGAGACCGCCCAGCCGGGCCGGGTGGAGGAACTGCCCGAGTACCTGGCGTACGCGGTCACCGCGATCCGGGACGCCGCTCGGCAGGTGATCACCTCGCTCGGAGAGACCCGGGACAAGGGGCTCAGCGACGAGGACGCGGTCCGCAAGCAGGCGATGGCCTCGGCCGAGACGCTCCACGAGACGGCCGACCGGCTGCTGGAGGACTCCGAGTACGACGTGGTCTGGATCGAGCGCAGCGACCGCTACGGGCTGGGCACCGCCTCGCTCCGGGTCGCCCCGCTCAGCGTCTCCGGACTGCTGCGCGAGGGGCTGTACAAGGAGCGCTCGGTCGTCCTCACCTCGGCCACGCTCAAGCTCGGCGGGGACTTCAACGGTGTGGCCGGCTCGCTCGGCCTGCCCAAGGAGACCCGACTGCCGGACGAGCGCACGCCCGGCGACAACCCGGAGCCCGGCTTCGGGGAGGACGCCGTCCCGCACTGGCGGGGCATCGACGTCGGCTCGCCGTTCAAGTACCCCAAGCAGGGCATCCTGTACGTCGCCAAGCATCTCGCGGACCCCGGGCGCGACCCCGAACGCCCGGACATGCTGGACGAGTTGGCCGAGCTGATCGGCGCGGCCGGCGGCCGGACGCTAGGCCTGTTCTCCTCGATGCGCGGCGCCCAGACGGCCGCGGAGGCGCTGCGGGAGCGGCTCGACAACCGGATCCTGCTCCAGGGGGAGGACACCCTGGGCGAGTTGATCCGCGAGTTCGCCTCGGACGCGACCACCTGTCTGTTCGGCACCCTCTCGCTCTGGCAGGGCGTGGACGTGCCCGGCTCGGCCTGCCAGCTGGTCGTGATGGACCGGATCCCCTTCCCGCGACCGGACGACCCGCTGATGAGCGCCCGACAGAAGGACGTCGAACAGCACGGCGGGAACGGGTTCATGGCGGTCGCGGCGACGCACGCGGCGCTGCTGATGGCACAGGGCGCCGGTCGGCTGGTGCGGGCGGCGGACGACCGGGGCGTGGTGGCGGTGCTCGACCCGCGGGTGGAGACCAAGCGGTACGGGGGCTTCTTCCGGTCCTCGATGCCGGAGTTCTGGTACACCACGGACCGCAACCAGGTGCGCCGCTCGCTGGCGGCGATCGACGCCTCGGCGGCGCCGGTGCGGCCGGTGGTCAAGCGGGGCTGAGGGCCGCTGCCGCCGCGTTCACCCGCCATCGACGGAGGGGCTCCCCGCTGACGCGGTGGAGCCCCTTCCCATTCCGTGCCCGGGGGCGCGTCAGAGGCGGCGCAGGACCGCGACGACCTTGCCCAGGATGGTCGCGTTGTCGCCGTTGATCGGCTCGTACGCCGGGTTGTGCGGCATCAGCCAGATGCGCCCGTCCTCGCGCTTGAGCCGCTTCACGGTGGCCTCGCCGTCGATCATCGCGGCCACGATGTCGCCGTTCTCGGCGACCGGCTGGCGGCGGACGGTGACCCAGTCGCCGTCGCAGATGGCCGCCTCGATCATCGAGTCGCCGCGCACGGTGAGCGCGAACAGCTCGCCCTCGCCGACCAGCTGGCGGGGCAGCGGGAAGACGTCCTCGACCGTCTGCTCGGCCAGGATCGGACCGCCGGCGGCGATCCGGCCGACCAGTGGCACGTAGGAGGTGGACGGGCGGCCGGCCGTCTCGGCGGTGTTGGGGCGGGCCACCTCGACGCCGCGGACCTCGTAGGCGCGCGGGCGGTGCGGGTCCCGGCGGAGGAAGCCCTTGCGCTCCAGGGCCATCAGCTGGTGGGCCACGGAGGAGGTGCTGGACAGGCCGACGGCCTGGCCGATCTCGCGCATGGACGGCGGGTAGCCGCGGCGCTGGACGGAGTCGCGGATGACCTCGATCACCCGGCGCTGGCGCTCGGTGAGTCCGGCCTCGTCGGTGCGGATGCCGGGGGGGCGGCCGGGCATCGCGCGGGCGGGGGAGGAGTGGGTGTCGTCCATGGCTGGGGAGTGTTCGATCGGCTGGTCGGGAACGCGGCTCACGGTGGAAAGGGCCGCGCCGGAAGGGCGGTGGTCTTCGCTACGGTCCATGCTGATGTCCACACTCTGCTGATTCGTGGTGCGCTGCCCCACCTTGAACTGGGAGTGTTCCTGCACCGGGATGGTGTTGGTTTCGATGGTGTTCACGGCGGCCCCTCTCGACGGCTGTCCTCTCCCTTTTCCAGCCCAACGCACCTCCTATCGAAAGGTTGCGCCAAACACACGTTCGAGTGAATTATTCGGGAGTTGGCTGACTCGATCAAGGCTTTGTTGTACATCGAGTAAATGTTCGACCGGATGTCGACTCCGGAAGTCTAATCGGCGCCGACACGCCAGGGGTGTCACTTCCCTCTGAGGCCTACATGTAGTGGCTAGAGTCCTCTCCGTGCCCAGTACTAGTGGTCGCGTCGCATGATCAGCTTGCCGAGGCCGGGGGCGCATCGCTTAGACTCGACAAGTCCGCACGTCCTGCCAGGGAGGGATCCCCAGGTGCACTGCCCCTTCTGCCGGCACTCCGACAGCCGCGTCGTCGACAGTCGGACCACCGAGGACGGCAGCTGCATCCGCCGTCGTCGTCAGTGCCCGGACTGTGGCCGCCGTTTCACCACCGTGGAGACGGCCGCGCTCATGGTCATCAAGCGCAGCGGCGTCACCGAGCCGTTCTCCCGGCAGAAGGTCATCACCGGTGTCCGCAAGGCCTGCCAGGGCCGCCCGGTCACCGAGGACGCCCTCGCCCAGCTCGGCCAGCGGGTCGAGGAGTGCGTGCGCGCCAGCGGCAACGCCGAGCTGACCACCCACGACGTCGGGCTGGCCATACTCGGCCCGCTCAAGGAACTCGACGTGGTCGCCTACCTGCGCTTCGCCAGCGTGTACCAGGCGTACGACGGACTCGAAGACTTCGAGGCCGCCATCGCGGAACTCCGCGCCGAGCGGCCCGTCCCCGAGGCGGACGGCACCCCCGTGCCCGTTCCCGCCACCGCGCCCTAGGCGGCGCCGGGCCCCACGAGGGCCCTCCAGCCAGCACCACATGGCCCCACGGGGCCCACGCGTGCCCGAAAACGGGGCACAGAACACTACAAACCGTGCGTAAGCGGGCGAGGTCTTCGCCTGCCCGCACACCGGAAGAACGAACCAGCGGTGCCCGGATTTTTCGGGGCACTTCGGGCGTTTGCCCAGGAGGAGGAGCGAGAAGTGACAGACACCACGAGCGGTTCCGCACGCGGGTCGAAGTCCGAGAAGGCCGTGGCCAAGGGCGCCAAGGCCCCGAAGGGCGGTCTCCGGATGGAGCGCATCTACACCACCCCTGGCGTGCACCCGTATGACGAGGTCCGCTGGGAGCGGCGCGACGTCGTCATGACCAACTGGCGCGACGGCTCGATCAACTTCGAGCAGCGTGGTGTCGAGTTCCCCGACTTCTGGTCGGTCAACGCCGTCAACATCGTCACGTCCAAGTACTTCCGCGGCGCCGTCGGCACCCCGCAGCGCGAGTGGAGCCTCAAGCAGATCATCGACCGCGTGGTCCTCACCTACCGCGCGGCCGGCGAGAAGCACGGCTACTTCGCCACCAAGGACGACGCCGACGTCTTCGAGCACGAGCTGACCCACGCCCTCCTCCACCAGGTGTTCAGCTTCAACTCGCCGGTCTGGTTCAACGTCGGCACCAAGCAGCCCCAGCAGGTCAGCGCCTGCTTCATCCTGTCCGTCGACGACTCCATGGAGTCGATCCTCGACTGGTACAAGGAAGAGGGCATGATCTTCAAGGGCGGCTCCGGTGCCGGCCTCAACCTCTCCCGCATCCGCTCCTCCAAGGAACTGCTCTCCTCCGGCGGCAACGCCTCCGGCCCGGTCTCCTTCATGCGCGGCGCCGACGCCTCGGCCGGCACCATCAAGTCCGGTGGCGCCACCCGCCGCGCGGCCAAGATGGTCGTGCTGGACGTCGACCACCCGGACGTCGAGGCCTTCATCGAGACCAAGGTGAAGGAGGAGGAGAAGATCCGCGCCCTGCGTGACGCGGGCTTCGACATGGACCTCGGCGGCGACGACATCGCGTCCGTCCAGTACCAGAACGCCAACAACTCGGTCCGCGTCAACGACGAATTCATGACCGCCGTCGAGAACGGCACCGAATTCGGCCTGCGCGCCCGGATGACCGGCGAGGTCATCGAGACCGTCGACGCCAAGAAGCTGTTCCGCAAGATGGCCGAGGCCGCCTGGGCCTGCGCCGACCCCGGAATCCAGTACGACACGACCATCAACCGCTGGCACACCTGCCCGGAGTCCGGCCGCATCAACGCGTCCAACCCGTGCTCGGAGTACATGCACCTGGACAACTCCAGCTGCAACCTCGCCTCGCTGAACCTGATGAAGTTCCTGCGCGACGACGACTCGTTCGACGCCCAGACCTTCGCCAAGGTCGTCGAGCTGGTCATCACCGCGATGGACATCTCCATCTGCTTCGCCGACTTCCCGACCGAGAAGATCGGCGAGACCACCCGCGCCTACCGCCAGCTCGGCATCGGCTACGCCAACCTCGGCGCCCTGCTGATGGCCACCGGCCACGCCTACGACAGCGAGGGCGGCCGCGCCCTGGCCGGCGCCATCACCTCGCTGATGACCGGCACCGCCTACCGCCGCGGCGCCGAACTCGCCGGCGTGGTCGGCCCGTACGACGGCTACGCCCGCAACTCGGCCGCCCACCAGCAGGTCATGAAGCAGCACGCCGACGCCTCGCTGGACGCCGTCTCCTTCGACGACCTGGACGCGCCGGTCTGGCTCGCGGCCAACAAGTCCTGGCAGGACGTGCTGCGCATCGGCGCGCAGAACGGTTTCCGCAACGCCCAGGCCTCGGTGCTCGCCCCGACCGGCACCATCGGCCTGATGATGGACTGCGACACCACCGGCGTCGAGCCCGACCTCGCTCTGGTCAAGTTCAAGAAGCTGGTCGGCGGCGGCTCGATGCAGATCGTCAACGGCACCGTCCCGCGCGCCCTCAAGCGCCTCGGCTACCAGGACGAGCAGATCGAGGCGATCGTCGCCCACATCGCCGAGCACGGCAACGTGGTGGACGCGCCGGGCCTGAAGACCGAGCACTACGAGGTGTTCGACTGCGCGATGGGTGAGCGCTCCATCTCGCCGATGGGGCACGTGCGGATGATGTCGGCGATCCAGCCGTGGATCTCCGGCGCCATCTCCAAGACGGTCAACATGCCGGCCAGCGCGACCGTCGAGGACGTCGAGGAGATCTACTTCGAGGCGTGGAAGATGGGCGTCAAGGCGCTCGCCATCTACCGCGAAAACTCGAAGGTCGGCCAGCCGCTCTCGGCCAAGAAGAAGGACTCGGAGGCCAAGGCCGAGGAGACCCCGGCCGCCGTGGTCGAGAAGGTCGTCGAGTACCGCCCGGTCCGCAAGCGCCTGCCCAAGGGCCGCCCGGGCATCACCACCTCCTTCACGGTCGGTGGCGCCGAGGGTTACATGACCGCCAACTCCTACCCGGACGACGGCCTCGGCGAGGTCTTCCTGAAGATGTCCAAGCAGGGTTCGACCCTCGCGGGCATGATGGACGCCTTCTCCATCGCCGTCTCGGTCGGCCTGCAGTACGGCGTGCCGCTGGAGACCTACGTCTCGAAGTTCACCAACATGCGCTTCGAGCCGGCCGGTCTGACCGACGACCCGGACGTGCGGATGGCGCAGTCGATCGTCGACTACATCTTCCGCCGCCTGGCGCTGGACTTCCTGCCGTTCGAGACCCGCTCGGCGCTCGGCATCCACTCCGTCGAGGAGCGCACGCGCCACCTGGAGACGGGCTCCTACGAGCCGCTGGAGGCCGAGGAGCTCGACACCGAGTCGCTGGCCCAGTCCGCCCCGGTGGCCGCCGCCAAGCCGGTCCCGGTCGTCGAGGCGCCCAAGGCGGCCCCGAAGCAGGCCCACAACTCCACGGAGCTGATGGAGATCCAGCTCGGCCTCAACGCCGACGCGCCGCTCTGCTTCTCCTGCGGCACCAAGATGCGTCGCGCCGGCAGCTGCTACCTCTGCGAGGGCTGCGGCTCCACCAGCGGCTGCAGCTGACGATCCCGGTGTTCACCTCGGTGAGGTGAACCGCTGAAGCGGGGCGAGGACTTCACGGTCCTCGCCCCGCTTTTCGCGTTCCAGGGATGCCGATGTCACGGATGCGGGCGGTGTCCGGTCCGTAGGGGGTGACGGCTTTTCCCCGAGAGGAGTGGTGTGGTGACGGGGACGGTGCTGGTGACCGGGGCGACAGGGACGTTGGGGCGGGAGGTGGTGCGGCTGCTGGTGGCGCGCGGGGTGGCGGTGCGGGGGTTGAGCCGACGGGCGCGGGGCGGGGGTGACGGGGTCGAGTGGGTGGTCGGGGACCTGGTGACCGGGGCCGGGATCGCGGAGGCGGTCGCCGGGGTCGAGACGGTGGTGGACTGCGCGACCACGCAGGGGAAGCAGGACGTGGCCGGGGTGGAGCGGCTGGTGTCGGAGGCCGGGCGGGCCGGGGTGCGGCACCTGGTGTATGTGTCGATCGTGGGGATCGACCGGGTGCCGATCGCGTACTACAAGGCGAAGCTCGCCTGTGAGCGGGCGGTGCGGGAGTCGGGGCTGGGGTGGACGGTGCTGCGGGCGACGCAGTTCCACGACCTGCTGTTCAAGGTCTTCGGGGTGAGCGCGAAGCTGCCGGTGTTCCCGGTGGTGACCGGCGCCCGGATCCAGCCGGTGGACGTCCGGGAGGTGGCGGCGCACGTCGCGCAGCTGGTGGGGGCGGAGCCGACCGGGTTCGCGCCGGAGGTGGGCGGGCCTCAGACGCGGTCGTACCGGGAGCTGGCCGAGGCGTACCTGCGGGCGGCGGGCCGTCGGCGGGTGCTGCTGCCGCTGCGGGTGCCGGGGGCGGTGGGACGGGCATTGCGGGCGGGCGGGCTCACGGTGCCGGAGCGGGCGGTGGGGCGCGGGACCTTCGAGGAGGCGTTGGCGCGGCGGTTCGGGTGAGTTCCGCAGTCGTCAACCAGGGTTGACATTTTCGAGGCTGTCAACCAAAGTTGACGGCATGAGCGAGAGCGGAGAGCTCGCGGCCGCCGCGAGCAGTCGTGACCCCGCCGTGGGGCTCCGGGCGGTCCGCGCCCTGCGTGATCTGGCGGACCGCCTGGAGTCCCTGCAGGTGGGTAACGCCCGGTCGCAAGGCTGGTCCTGGCAGGACATCGCGGTCTGCCTCGGGGTGACCAGGCAGGCGGTGCACAAGAAGTACGCGAAGCGCGCTACCCGGGGCGACCAGGACGGAGGCTGAGCGATGTTCGAGCGTTTCACCGACACGGCGCGGCAGGTGGTGGTCACCGCGCAGCAGGAGGCGAGGGGGCTGCGGCACGGCTACGTCGGGACGGAGCACCTGCTGCTGGCGATCCTGGCGCGGCCGGAGGACCCGGCGGTCGCCGTGCTCACCGAGGCCGGGCTGGACCACGGCACTGCCCTGCGGGCGGTGCGCCGGCTGCTGGGGGAGGGTGACCAGGCGCGGGTGCTCGCCTCGATCGGGGTGGACCTGGATTCGGTGCGGGAGGCGGTCGAGTCGGTCTTCGGCGAGGGCGCGCTGGACGCCCCGCCCGAGGCGGAGCCCAAGCGCCGGGGCTGGTTCCGCTCCGGCGGCGCCACGGGCGGGCACGTCCCGTTCGCGGCCCGGGCGAAGAAGGCCCTGGAACTGTCCCTGCGCGAGTCGCTGCGGATGAAGTCGGGGGAGATCGCGGTGGGGCACCTGCTGCTCGGGGTGCTGCGCGAGGGGGAGGGGCTCGGGGCGCGGGTGATCACCGACCACGGACTCGACCCGGCGGCGGTGCGGCGGGCGGTGGAGGCCAAACTGGCCTGAGTCCGGCCCCGGTGGAGCCTGCGGCGGGGCGTGGGTCGTGTCGCCGACCGGTGTACGAGGCGTGAATGAAGGAGATTGACCGTCAACTAGCGGCTTGAGGCCAATGTCTGAATCGATATGATCGGCCGAAAGCGTGAACGGATCAGCCGCCCGGAGACGTTTCACGACGTCGCCGGGCGGCCTCGTATGCGCTCGACCCGCTGTCGGCGGCCGCAACCGTCGCCGATCCGCCGCCCGCGCCGCCGCCCGCCGACGTTGCCGAGGACCGCCCCGATGAGAGAAGCCACCAGCCCTGACGGTCGACCGCGCCGCCGACCCGCGCCGCGCACCGTCGCCCTCACGGCGGCCGCCGTCCTGCTGGCCCTGGTCGCCGCACCGGTCGGCGTCGGCCGGGCCCTGGGCGCGCACCAGCCGCTCACCGCCGTTGCGGTGGGCGCCGTCGCGGTGCTCTGGCTGATCGCGGTCGGCCTGGCCGCGAGCGGCGCCGAGCGCTCCCGCCAGCTGGCCGAGGCGGTGGAGGAGCAGCAGCGGGAGACGATGACGGCGCTGGTCGTGGCCGGCAGCGCCCGGCAGGCCGAGGCGGCCGCCAAGGAGCGCGCCACCGCCGCGCAGACGGAACGGGACGCCGCCCGCGCCGAGCAGGCCCGCGCCGAGGCGGACGTCACCGCCGCGCGCGCCGAGCTGGCCCGGCTGCGGACCGAGCTGGACGCCGAGCGGGCCGATGCCGAGGCCGCCCGGGAGCGGGCCGCCGCCGAGCGCGCCGAGCTGGACCGGATCCCCGAGGGTGTGCTGCCCGAAGTGGTGAAGAAGCTGCGTGGGGGCGCGGCTGTGGACAGTGCGCTGGCCGCCCACCGCAAGCACCCCCAGTACGCGCTGCTGCGCGCCGTCGGCGAGGAGATCGGCCGGGGCGAGCGGCTGCGGGCCGCCGCGCTCGCGGTCTGCGCGACCGCCGCCGGTCGGGTGCAGGCGCTGGCCACGAGCATGCATGCCGAGCTGCGCGAGATGCAGCACCGGCACAACGAGGAGGTCCTCGGCGACCTGCTGCGCCTGGACCACTCGACCGCCCAGGCGGGCAGGATGGCGGACAGCATCGCGGTGCTCACCGGGGCCCGTTCGGGCCGCCGCTGGGCCAAGCCGATCGCGGTGGAGTCGGTGCTGCGCGGCGCACTCGGCCGGATCGGCGCCTACCAGCGGGTGCGGCTGCACAACGCCAGCACCGCCGCGGTCGCCGGGTACGCGGCCGAGGGCGTGATGCACGCGCTGGCCGAACTGCTGGACAACGCCACCAACTTCTCCGCCCCGCCGGCCGAGGTGCACGTCTACGTCGAGGAGGTGCCGGCCGGTCTGGCGGTCACCGTCGAGGACAGCGGGCTGGGCCTGAGCGACAGTTGGCTGCGCCGCGCCGAACGGGCCGTCTCCGCCGAGCCGCAGGACCTCACCGCGCTCTCCGCCGGTACCCGGCTGGGCCTCGCGGTGGTCGGCATGCTGGCGCGCAAGCACGGGCTGCAGATCTCCTTCCGGCCGTCGGCGCGCGGCGGCACCGGGGTGGTGATGCTGATCCCGCAGCAGCTGGTCACGCATCAGGCCCCGGCGCCCGTCCAGACCCCCGCGCCGGCGGTCGAGTCCGCGCGCCCCGCGCTCACCCCTGCCCGCCCGGCGCCCGCCTCGTTGCCGCCCGCGCCCGCCGCGCCGAGTGCCGCCCCGATCGCGGTACCCGCCGCGGTACCGGCCGCCACGGCGGTTCCGGCGCCCGCCGTCCCCGCCCAGAGCTCGGCCGCGCCCTCCCGGATGACCGACAGCGGCCTGCCGCAGCGCCGCCGCGGGCAGACGCTGTCCACCACCGCCCCCGCGGGGGCCCCGGCCGCGAAGGCCGTACGGACCGACGCGGCGGGTGCCGCCGCCCGGTTCGGCGCCTTCCGCCGGGCCGCCCAGCCGACGGTGCCCGTACCGGCCGCAGTGCCGACACCGGTCGCCACGCCCGTACCCGCGGCGACGCCGACCGCGGACACCGACACCACGCCCGACGCCTCCCCCGTCACCGAGAAGGACACCTGATGAGCAGCGCCACCGACCGCGACCTCGACTGGCTGTTGGAAAACCTGCTGGCGGCAACCCCCGGCACCCGGCACGCCCTGGTTCTCTCCGCCGACGGCCTCAAGCTCTGCCACACCGCCGGGCTGAGCGCCGACCAGGCCGACCAGCTGGCCGCGATCGCCTCCGGCCTGCAGAGCCTGGCGCACGGCGCCTCGATCGAGTTCGGCGACGGCAGCGGCGGTGTGCGGCAGTCGATGACCGAGTTCCACGGCGGCATCCTGTGCATCGTGGCGGCCGGTGAGGGCGCGCACCTCGCGGTGGTCACGGACGACGACGCGGACGTGGGCGTGGTCGGCCACAACATGCACGGCCTGATCGAGCAGATCGGTGTCCACCTCAACGCGCCCGCCCGTAGCGACGAAGCCGCCACACAAGAGAGCGCCGGGATATGAACGGCGGGCCGGTGCTGCCGGGCCGGGACGACGACCCGGACCGCCTCTACACCATCACCGGGGGCCGCAGCCGCGCCCCGGAGAACGCCTTCGACCTGGTCACCCTGATCGTCGCGGAGCGGGAGCCGACGCCCGGGATGCAGTCGGAGCACGCCCGGATCCTGCGAATGTGCGAGGCCCCGACCGCCGTCGTGGAGGTGGCGGCGGAGCTGTCGCTGCCCGTCTCGGTGGTGAAGATCCTGCTCGGCGACCTGCTGGAGTCCGGGGCGGTCACCGCCCGGCACCCCAGGTTCGCGCCGAACAAGGCCCGGCTGCCCGACCTCGACACGCTGAAGCAGGTGCTGCATGGCCTCCAACGGCTCTGACCTCCAGGACGCCCGGCCCGCGGTGCGCACCCCGCTGCGGGCGACCGCCGACAACGCGCTGAAGATCGTTGTGGTCGGCGGCTTCGGGGTGGGCAAGACCACCCTGGTCGGCTCGGTCAGCGAGATCCGCCCGCTGAACACCGAGGAGGTGATGACCCGGGCGGGGGAGGGCATCGACCCGGCCGGCACCTGGGGCAAGCGCTCCACCACGGTCGCCTTCGACTTCGGCCGGATCACCCTGTCCGAGCGCCAGGTGCTCTACCTGTTCGGCACGCCCGGGCAGGAGCGCTTCTGGTTCCTCTGGGACCGCCTGTTCAGCGGCGCCCTGGGCGCGGTCGTCCTGGTGGACACCCGGCGGCTGGAGGACTCCTGGTACGCGATCGACCGGCTGGAGCACCACGGCACCCCGTTCATCGTCGCCCGCAACAACTTCGGCGAGCCCACCCACACCCTGGAGCAGGTCCGCGAGGCCCTGGACCTGCCGGCCGAGGTGCCGCTGGTGGACTGCGACGCCCGCGACCGCGAGTCCGGCAAGCGGGTGCTGATCGACCTGGTCCACCACCTGGCCGCCCTCGCCGGAGCATCCGACGCGATCTACGAGGAGAGCACCCCGTGACCCAGCCCGCCGTCACCCCGCCCCCGGGCTGCCCGGCGCACGCCGGCGCCACGCCGCTGTACGGGCCGCGCTTCCAGACCGACCCGGCCCAGCTCTACCGCGAGCTGCGCGCCGTGCACGGCCCGGTCGCCCCGGTCGAGCTGGCCGGCGGCGTGCCCGCCTGGCTGGTGATCGGCTACCGCGAGCTGCAGCAGGTCACCGGCCAGCCGCAGCTGTTCGGCCGGGACTCCAGCCGCTGGCACGCCTGGTCGACGCTGCCCGCCGACTGGCCGCTGAAGCCGATGATGGCGCCGGTGCCGTCGATCCTGTACGCCGAGGGCGAGGAGCACGTGCGCCGCTCCCGCGCGGTCACCGACGCGCTGGCCGGGATCGACCCGTACGAGCTGCGCAAGCACTCCGAGGAGATCGCCGACCGGCTGATCGACGAGTTCGCCGGGCGCGGCGAGGCCGACCTGGTGGCCGAGTACGCGCACCGGATGCCGCTGCTGGTGCTGTGCCGGGTGCTGGGCCTGGACGAGGAGCAGGCGCCGCAGCTGATCGCGGCGCTGCTGGCGATGCTGGACGGCGGCGCGGACGCGCCGGCCGGAGCCCAGCGGCTGCTGGAGCTGATGCTCGCGCTGGTGGAGGAGAAGACCGAGCACCCGGGCGCGGACGTGGCCTCGCGGATGCTGGAGCACCCGGCGGGGCTGACCCACGACGAGGTGATGCGCGACCTTCGAGTGCTGCTGATCGCCGGTCACCAGCCGAGCTCGTACTGGATCTCCAACGCGCTGCGGCTGATGCTCACCGACGAGCGCTTCGCCGCGTCGCTGGCGGGCGGTCGGCGCAGCATCAGCCAGGCGCTCAACGAGGCGCTGTGGGAGGACACCCCGACGCAGATCTTCGCCGGCCGCTGGGCGGTGCGGGACACCCAGCTGGGCGGCCAGCGGATCGCCGAGGGGGACATGCTGCTGCTCGGTTTCGCCGGGGCCAACGCGGACCCGTCGGTGCGGCAGGCCGACGGCCGTCCGGCGGAGGGCAACCGGGCGCACATGAGCTACTCGTACGGCGAGCACGGCTGCCCGTTCCCGGCCCAGGAGGCGGCGGAGGTGATCGCCACCACCGCGATCGAGGTGCTGCTGGACCGGCTGCCGGACCTGCGGCTGGCGGTGGCCGAGCACGCGCTGGTGTGGCGGCCTTCGGCGTGGGTGCGCGGACTGGTCGCGCTGCCGGTCTCGTTCACTCCGGGGCACCCGGCCTGAGGAGGTGTCCCAGCGCGCGTCTTGCGGATCCGCGCCGGGCCAGCCAAGATCCACAGGACGTGCACAATCGTTCCAAGTCCCTCTAGCTTTAGGAGAGTTGACGCCGATGACCGCTGCCCCGGCCCCGATCGCCCTCGACCCGCTGGCCCGCGACAACGCCGCCGAGGGCGCCCTGCTGCGGGCGGCCGGCCCGGTGGTGCCGGTGGTGCTGCCCGGCGGTGTGGCCGCCTGGGCTGTGACCCGGCACGCGGCCGCGCGCGATCTGCTCACCGACGCCCGGCTGGTGAAGGACGCCGGGCACTGGGCGGCCTACCGGCGCGGCGAGGTGCCGAAGACCTGGCCGCTGATCGGCCTGGCGGTGCCGGGGCCGAGCATGGTGACCACGGACGGCGCCGAGCACCGTCGGCTGCGGGCGCTGGTCGCCCAGGCCTTCACCCCGCGCCGGGTCGAGCTGATGCGTCCGCGGGTGGAGGAGATCACCCGTGCGCTGCTGGACGGCCTGGCGGCCGGGGAGCCGGTGGTCGACCTCAAGACGGCCTTCGCCTTCCCGCTGCCGATGACGGTGATCTGCTCGCTGCTGGGCGTGCCGGAGTCGGACCACGGGGTGCTGCGCGACCTGTACGAGCGGTTCTTCGGCATCAAGCCCGATCCGGCCGGCATCCAGGCGACCATCGCCGGACTGAACGCCTTCGTCAACGACCTGGTGGCGCAGCGCCGTTCGGCCCCGGGTGAGGACCTGGCGAGCGTGCTGCTGGCGGCGGACACCGAGGGCGGGGCGCTCACCGACGCGGAGGCGGCGGCCACCCTGCGGGTGATCATCGCGGCCGGTCACGAGACCACGGTGAACCTGATCGGCAACGCGGTGCGGGCGCTGCTGACGCATCCGGACCAGCTGGAGCTGGTGCGCGCGGGGAAGGTCTCCTGGGACGCGGTGGTCGAGGAGTCGCTCCGCTGGACACCGCCGACCAGCAACTTCCTGTTCCGCTTCGCGGCGGAGGACATCGAGGTCGACGGGGTCGTGATCCCGGTGGGCGAGCCGGTGCTGGTCTCGTACAACGCGATCGGTCGGGACCCGCTGCAGCACGGGGTGACGGCGGAGCTGTTCGACATCACCCGGGATCCGACCCGGCACCTGTCCTTCGGCCACGGCCCGCACGTCTGCCCGGGCTCGCCGCTGGCCCGGCTGGAGGCGGGGGTCGCGCTGCCGGCGCTGTTCGAGCGCTTCCCCGCGCTGTCGCTGGCGGTGCCGGACGCCGGGCTGCGGCCGAGCCCGTCGCTGGTGGTGAACAGCCTGCTGGAGCTGCCCGTCCGACTGTTCTGACGGTTCGCCGGAACCGCTGGCCCTGTCCGGGGTTCCGGGTGGGGCCGTTGGCCTTCCTCGGGGCTTCCCTCGGGCTCCCTCCGCCCCCCAGGCCCCCTCTGGGGTGCCTCCGGGCTTCCTTCGGGCGCGCTCGGGGGTGATCGTCGGTTTCCGGTGGTCGCGGTCGGGGCACCGGTGTGGGCACCGGTCCGTGAAGGTCGACCGCGGACCTTGGCGGCGGCCGACGGCTGCGTTAACGTCGTCGAATCGGTTCGGCCCGCCGCTCGCCCGCGACCTCTGCACGCCCATCTCCCGTACAGCGCGATGTCGTTCAGCCAACCTTCGGCAGCACGCCCTGGCGAGGAGGACCGCATTGACCCTCAACCCGACCGCACCGTCCGGGAGTTCCCGTCGTCGCCTGGCCGCCGTACCCGTCCTGCTCGCGGCACTGACCCTGACCGCGGCCTGCTCGAACAGCTCCGGCGGTTCGGGCGGCGGCGACTCGGCGGCCCGGACGCTGACCGGTGACTGCGCCAAGTACCAGCCGTACGCGGGCCATTCGGGCACCACGGTGACGATGTTCGCCTCCATCCTCAGCCCGGAGTCGGACAACCTGGAGAAGTCCTGGTCCGAGTTCAGCAAGTGCACCGGGATCAAGATCAGCTACGAGGGGTCCAACGACTTCGAGTCCCAGCTGCCGGTCCGGGTGGCCGGCGGCAACGCCCCGGACTTCGCGATCATCCCGCAGCCCGGCCTGCTGGCGCAGATGGTCAAGAGCGGCAAGGTGGTCAAGCCACCCGCCCAGACCGTTGCCAACCAGGACAAGTGGAGCCCGGTCTGGAAGACCTACGGCTCGGTCGACGGCACCTTCTACGCGGCCCCGATGAGCGCCAACATGAAGTCGCTGGTCTGGTACTCGCCGAAGGCCTTCAAGACGGCCGGCTACGAGGTCCCGAAGACCTGGGCGGACCTGATGGCGCTCAGCGACCGGATCGCCAAGGCGGGCGGCCCCAAGCCCTGGTGCGGCGGCATCGCCTCCGGCACGGCCACCGGCTGGCCGGCCACCGACTGGCTGGAGGAGGTGGTGCTGGGCAGCTACGGCGGCGAGCTGTACGACCAGTGGGTGGGCCACCAGGTGAAGTTCGCCGACGCGAAGATCACCACGGCGATGAAGACCGTCGCCGACTGGATGCAGAACCCGGCCTGGGTCAACGGCGGTTACGGTGACGTCAAGTCGATCGCCACCACCACCTTCCAGGACGCGGGCGCGCCGATCCTCACCGGCAAGTGCGCGATGCTCCAGCAGGCCTCCTTCTACGAGGCGCAGTGGCCCAAGGGCACCAAGGTCGGCCCGGACGGCGACGTCTTCGCCTTCCACCTGCCCGCGGTGAACCCGTCGATCGCCAACCCGGTCGAGGGCGGCGGCGAGTTCCTGGCCGCCTTCTCCGGCAAGCCCGAGGTGCAGGCGGTGCAGAACTACCTGTCCAGCTCGGACTGGGCGAGCAGCCGGGTGAAGACCGCGACCGGCTGGGTCTCGGCCAACCAGGGCGTGGACAAGAGCCTGTACACCGACCCGATCGACAAGCTCTCGGCGGAGGCGCTGACCGACCCGAGTGCGACCTTCCGCTTCGACGCCTCGGACATGATGCCCGCGGCCGTCGGCTCCGGGCAGGAGTGGAAGTCGCTGACCGCCTGGTTCGCCGAGGGACAGTCGATCCAGAAGGCCGCCGCCGACATCGACGCCGCCTGGCCGAAGTAGCCCGCCCGGGCTCGTCGGGCACGGGGCGGCCCGCGCCCGAGAGCCCGGGGCGACGAGGACCACCTGTCGAGGGCGGTGCGGGGCCACCCACCCGCACCGCCTGCCCCCTTCCCATCACCGGACCCGAAGGGACGTACAGCCATGCCCGTACCCGGCTCCCCGCCGTCCGCCGACTTCCTGCCTCCCGTCGACTCCCTGGCTGCCGGCGCCTGGGGCGACGCGGCGGTCAAGTTCGGCAACAGCATCGGCGCGATCGCGGGCTTCCTCGGCATCCTGCTGCTGGTCTTCCTGGCGGCCGGCCGGGCCAGGGGCCGGCTGGCCCGACCGCTGGCCGTGCTGGTGTTCCTCGGGCCGGCCGTGCTGCTGCTGGCGGTCGGCCTGGTGGTGCCGCTGGTCCGAACCGTCTACCTGAGCCTGCAGAGCGCCGACGGCAGCAGGTTCGTCGGCGGTGAGAACTTCGGCTGGGCGTTCACCACCGACTCGATCCGGGAGGTGCTGCTCAACACCCTGCTGTGGCTGGTGGTCGCGCCCCTGGTGGCGACCGGGCTGGGCCTGACGCTGGCGCTGCTGGTGGACCGGATGCGCGGTCAGGCGGTGTACAAGTCGCTGATCTTCATGCCGATGGCGATATCGCTGGTCGGCGCCTCGATCATCTTCAAGTTCGTCTACGAGGCGCGCGGCAAGGGCCAGCCGCAGATCGGTCTGCTCAGCCAACTCGCCCACGCGGTGGGTTGGTCGGACCCGCCGAACTGGCTGCTCAGCCAGCCGCTGAACACCTTCCTGCTGATGGCGGTCATGGTCTGGGTGCAGACCGGCTTCGCGATGGTGGTGCTGTCGGCGGCGATCAAGGCGATCCCGGACGAGGTGACCGAGGCGGCCCGGCTGGACGGCGCGACCGGGCTGCGGCTGTTCTGGTCGGTCACCGTACCGATGATCCGCACCACGGTGATGGTCGTGCTGACCACCGTCATGATCATCACCCTGAAGGCCTTCGACATCGTCCGCACCATGACCGGCGGCAACTTCGGCACCCAGGTGCTGGCCAACGAGATGTACTCGCAGTCCTTCGTGCAGTTCAACGGCGGGCGGGGCAGCGCCCTCGCGGTGCTGCTGTTCCTCGCGGTGCTGCCGCTGGTGGCCTACAACATCGTCCAGCTGCGGAAGGAGCGTGAGGTGCGGTGAGCACTCCTGAGGGGGAGGCGGTCGGCGCGGGCCCCGTCGATCGGAAGCCCGTCGACCGTCCGGCTGCTCGTCGTCCGGCTGCTCGTCGTCCGGCTGACCGTCGGACCGCCGACCGTCGTCCGGTTCAGGGGAACCCCGTGCGGAAGGCCTTCAGCAGCCCGCTGGCCTCGGTGTTCGTGATCGCGATGACGGTGCTCTGGACGATCCCGACCCTCGGCCTGCTGGTGACCTCGCTGCGTCCCAAGCAGGACGTGACGGCCGACGGCTGGTGGAACGCCCTGCTCCATCCGGACTTCGGGCTCGGCAACTACCACGCGGTGCTGTTCGAGGGGGGCTCCGGCGTCTCCACCGGTCTGATGCCCTTTCTGGTGAACTCGCTGGCCATCAGCGTCCCGGCCACCCTCTTCCCGCTGGTGCTGGCGGCGATGGCGGCCTATGCGCTGGCCTGGGTGCGGTTCCGGGGGAGCGACGCGGTGTTCTTCACGGTGTTCGCACTCCAGGTGGTGCCGCTCCAGATGGCGCTGATCCCGCTGCTGCGGCTCTTCTCCAGCGGCGCGCACCTGGGCCCGCTGACGTTGATCCCGGCGGTGGACCTGAAGGGCAGCTACGCGCCGGTCTGGCTGGCGCACACCATGTTCGCGATGCCGCTGGCGGTGTTCCTGCTGCACAACTTCATCGCCCAGCTGCCGCGCGACCTGATGGAGGCGGCGGTGGTGGACGGCGCGTCGCACTTCAAGATCTTCCGCTCGATCGTGCTGCCGCTGTGCGCCCCGGCGCTGGCCTCGTTCGCGATCTTCCAGTTCCTGTGGGCCTGGAACGACCTGCTGGTCGCGCTCACCTTCGCCGGCGGCACACCGGACGTGGCGCCGATGACGGTCCGGCTGGCCCAGCTGTCCGGCTCCTTCGGCGGGCGCTGGGAACTGCTCACGGCCGGGGCGTTCCTGTCGATCATCGTGCCGCTGATCGTCTTCTTCAGCCTCCAGCGGTACTTCGTCCGCGGGCTGCTGGCCGGGTCGGTCAAGGGGTAGACCGTGGTCGCAGTTTTCTGAACGCGTTCAGAACTAACTTTTGAACTTGTTCAGAATGGTCTACAGTCGGCAGCGGCCGAGGCGCCCGGCGCGCCCGTCGGCCGCCGGCGGACCGCCCCGAGGGCGGCTTCCGCATGCCCGCCGACCACTGAGGGGGACTCATGTCAGGTCCGTCCGCGCCTGCCCCGACCGATCCGCCGCCCGCGTCCGACCGCCGCCCGCCGGGCCCGCAGTGGTCGCCCGGCCCGAACGGGCCGTACCGGTCGCCCGGCACGCCCGTGCCCTCGCGCGGTGAATGGCTGCGCCGTACGGACCCCGAGCGCCGGGCGGCGGCCACACCCCGAGTCCTCCTGTTCGCGCTGCTCACCGGCCTGCTGACGGCCTGGCTGCTGTACGACGGCGTGGGAGTCAACCTGCTGATCTGCGGTGCCGTCACCGCCGTCGGGGCCGGCCTCGTCGCCCACGCGGCGGGCCGCCGGGTGCGGCCCTGGACCGTGATCTGGAGCCTGCTCGCGCTCGCCCTGCTCGCCGTCCCGGCCCTGTGGGACGCCGGCTGGCCCACCGTGCTGTCCGTCGGGGGCGCGCTCGGCCTGGCCTCGCTCGCGCTGCACGGCGGCCGCCGCTGGCCGGGCGTGTTGTTCGCCCTGCCCGCCGCCGTCTGGCAGCTGGTGCCGGGTGTGGGCTGGCTCTGGAACGGCTTGGAAGGCCGGCCGCTGCCCGGGCGCGGCCGGATCGTCCCGGTGCTCAAGGCGCTCGCGGTCGCCGCCGTCCTGCTGACCGTCTTCGGCCTGCTGTTCGCCAGCGCCGACGCCGCCATGGCGGACCTGCTGAGCGGCCTCAACCCCAGCTTCGACCTCCGTCAACTGCCACTGCGTGCCATGCTGTTCGTGCTCGGCGGGCTTACCGCACTGGGCTTCGCGCACATCGCGGCCGGCCCGCGCCGCTGGGACCGCATGACGGCCCGGCCGGGGCGGGAACGGCGACGGCTGGAGTGGGCGCTGCCGTTGGTCGCGCTCGACCTGATGTTCGGCGCCTTCGCGGTGCTCCAGGCCGTGGTGGTGCTCGGCGGCGCGGACGCCGTGCTCAGCCGCACCGGGATGAGCCGCTCCGAGTACGCCCGGCAGGGCTTCTGGCAGCTGAGCGTGATCACCGTGCTGACCCTGGTCGTGGTGGCCGTCGCCAAGCGCTGGGCCCCACGCACCACGCCGGCCGACCGCCGGGTGGCGCGGATCCTGCTCGGCCTGCTCTGCCTGCTCGCGCTGGTCGTGGTCGCCTCGGCGCTCGGCCGGATGTGGTTCTACGTGGACGCCTCCGGGCTCACCCGGCTGCGGCTGTGGGTGCTGGTGGCCGAGCTCTGGCTGGGCGTCGTCTTCCTGTTGCTGATCACCGCCGGGCTCACCCGCGGCGCCGGCTGGCTGCCACGCACCGTGGTCCTGAGCGGCGTGGTCACCGTCGCGGTGTACGGGCTGATCGGGCCGGACGCGATCGTCGCGGAGCAGAACGTCGCCCGGTACGAGCGCTCGCAGCAGATCGACCTGCGCAACGTCCGCGAGCTCTCCGCGGACGCGGTGCCCGCCCTGGACCGGCTCCCCGAACCGCAGCGGACCTGCGCGCTGCAGCTGATCCGCACCGACCTGGCGGACCACCCCTCGGCCTGGCCCGCCACCAGCCGCGCCGCCGACCGGGCCCGCGGGATCCTGGCCGCACGGCCCTTGGCCGACGGCGGGTTCGGCGGCACGAACGCCTGCGAGCGGGCGGGGCTGCGGATCGACCCGTACTTCTGACGGCCGGGGTGCGCGGCGGGCCCGCCGGGAGCGTGCTGCTCCCGGCGGGCCCGTTCGGCGGCGGTGCCGCAGTGCGTGGCGGTGCCCCAGTGCGTCGCGATTGCTCAGTGCATTGCGATCGCTCAGTGCATTGCGATCGCTCAGTGCATCGCGACACCGGCGGAGTCGCCGCTCGGCAGGTCGCTGGCCTTCGCCTTGATCGCGAAGAGCGAGATCAGCAGGGCGACCCCGGCGAGCGCCGCGCCGACGATGAAGCCGTGCGAAATCCCCTGGGTGAGCACCGAGTTGGCGGCGTCGGTGCCCTGGGGGAACTCATGGTGCTGCTGGAGGTAGCCCAGCTGCTCCGGAGTGGCCTTCTCCATGAAGATCGGCGTCTGGACCTTGGCCTCGGCGGTCGCGTAGTGCGCGAAGACCGTGGTCAGGATCGACAGGCCGAGTGAACCGCCGATCTGCTGCATCGAGTTGAGCAGGCCGGAGGCGGCACCGGTCTCCTCGCCCGGCACGCCCGCGACCGCGAGCAGCATCACCGGGACGAAGATCAGGCCCATGCCGAAGCCGAAGACGACCGTGGGGCCGAGCACCCCGTCCACGTAGCCGCTGTCCTTGCTCATCTGGGTCAGCCAGGAGAGGCCGACGGTGACCAGCAGTGCGCCGCCCGCCATGAACGGCTTCGGGCCGTACTTGGCCTGCAGGTTGGACGCGATCTGCGCGGCGATGATGATCGAGACGCTGATCGGCAGGAACGAGACGCCGGCCATGAGCGGGCTGTAGCCGAGCGGTCCCTGCACGAACAGGACGACGTAGAAGAAGATGCCGAACATGGCCGCGGCCAGGCAGAGCATCATCACCAGACCGCCGGTGCGGTTGCGGTTGGCGAACAGGTGCAGCGGGGTGATCGGCTGGTCGGTGCGCTTCTCGATCACGAAGAAGGCGGCCAGCAGGATCGCACCGGCCGCGAAGGAGCCGAGCGTGATGCTGTCCGACCAGCCGTCCGAGGCGGCCCGGATGAACCCGTAGACCAGGCCGACCAGGCCGAGCGTCGAGGTGAGCGCGCCGGGCACGTCGAAGCGGCCCGGGTGGCGCTCGGACTCGGCGATGTAGCGCGGCGCGGCGATCGCGATCAGGATCGCGATCGGCACGTTGACGAAGAACACCCAGCGCCAGTTCAGGTACTCGGTGAGCAGACCGCCGGCCAGCAGGCCGATCGCGGCGCCCGAGCCGGCCACCGCCGAGAACACGCCGAACGCCTTGTTGCGTTCCGGTCCCTCGTCGAAGTTGGTGGCGATCAGGGCGAAGGCGGTCGGTGAACAGATCGCGCCGCCGATGCCCTGGAGCGCGCGGGCCGCCAGCAGCAGGCCGCTGTCCTGTGCGAAGCCGCCCAGCAGCGAGGCCAGGCCGAACAGCAGGGTGCCGAATATGAACACCCGGCGGCGGCCCAGGATGTCGCCCGCGCGACCGCCGAGCAGCAGCAGCCCGCCGAAGGTCAGCGTGTAGGCGTTGATGACCCAGGACAGGTCGGTGGTCGAGAAGTTCAGCGCGTCCTTGATGTGCGGCAGCGCGATGTTCACGATGGTCGCGTCGAGCACGACCATGAGCTGCGTGGCCGCGATGACGGTCAGGGTGATGCCCTTCCCCCGACCTCCGCGGCCCTTCGGTGGTGAGTTCTTGTCGAGCGTGTCGGAGATGGCCACGAATCTTCCCCCTGCTGGCTACGTGCTCGGTGCCTGGTGCGCGGTGGTGGTACGTGCTTGGTGCCCGGTAACTCGGTGCTTGGTGTCCGGCCTACCTGCCGGGCCCGGGGTGCTGCTGTGCGCCGACGACGGGCGGTGCAGGTGCGGGCTGGGAAGGAACGGTACCGTTCACTAATCTGGACGATATCCTGGGCTTGATAGTGAACGCAAGCGTTCCTTAAGGAGGGTGGCGATGGATCGGTTGGTGCGGCGCCTCACGGCGGACCGGGCGTCCGGTCGGGCGGCCGCCCGACCGGCGGAGGATGCGGTGCCGTCGCCCCTGGCGACTGTGGCTGTGGCTGCGGCAGCGGGTGCGGCGCAGGCCGGGCCTGCAGGCCGTGCGGCGCCGGTGGGGCCCAGGGCGTCCGGGGAGTCGGTGGTGCCAGTGGGGTCGGTGGCGCCCGCGGGGTCGCCGGGCGGGGAGTTGGAGCCCCGCTGCCCGGTGCGGGTCGCCCGGGAGGCGCTGGCCCGGCCGGTGCGGCGCCGGGGGAAGGAGTTGGAGAACGCGATCTTCGCGGCCGTGCTCGACCAGCTCACCTCCGGCGGCTACGCGCGACTGACGATGGAGGGCGTCGCCGCTGCGGCGCGGACCGGGAAGGCCGCGCTCTACCGGCGTTGGGCGTCCAAGATGGAACTCGTCATCGACGCCCTGGATTCCACTCTCCCACGCCCGCACGGGGTGCCCGACCTCGGGTCCGCCCGGGCTGAACTGCTGCAGCTCATCGAGCTGTTCACGGAGGCGATCGGCTCCAGTGCGGGCGCCGCCCTGCAGGTGCTGATGGGCGAGCTCTCCCAGCAGCAGGCCGAGGTGTTCAAGGGCTTCATCGTGCAGCGGGTGATGGAGCCGACCAAGGACACCATCCTGGACATCCTCCGTCGCGGCGTCGAGCGCGGCGACGTCCGGCCCGGCGCGGTCAGTCCGCTGGTCGCCGACGTCATTCCGGCGATGCTGTTGTTCCGGGTGAAGGTCCACGACCGGGAGATGGCCCCCGACTTCGCGGTCCGGCTGGTGGACGACGTGCTGGTCCCGCTGATCCGGCAGTCGTAGAGCGGTCGCGCGGGGCTGGTTCGGGGTGGCCGCACAGGCCGGGCTCGGGCGGGCCGGGCTCGGGGCAGCCGTGCAGGCCCGGTTCAAGGCGGTAGTCAGCGGGCTTAGGCTGGGGGTTGGCCCACTCGAACGGGCTGCTTTGCCGAACGGAGCCCCTGCGATGCCCATCGTCCCGCCGACGCACTCCGTCGAACGCTCGCTCCGCCGGGCCGGCGCCAAGGTCGTGGTGGGCCTGGACGAGGTGGGACGCGGCGCCTGGGCCGGGCCGGTCACCGTCGGCGCGGCCGTCACCGGACTGCGCAAGGCGCCCAAGGGGCTGACCGACTCCAAACTGCTCACCGAGCTGCGTCGCAAGGCACTCGCGCCGGTGCTCGCCGACTGGGTCACCGCGTACGCGCTCGGGCACGCCTCACCTCAGGAGTGCGACGAGCTCGGTATGACGGCGGCACTGCGGCTGGCCGCCGTCCGCGCGCTGGAGGCACTGCCGGTCGAGCCCGACGCGGTGATCCTGGACGGCAAGCACGACTACCTGGGCGGCCCCTGGCGGGTGCGCACGGTGATCAAGGGCGACCAGTCCTGCATCTGCGTCTCCGCCGCCTCGGTGCTGGCCAAGGTCCACCGTGACGGAATGATGGCCGAACTGGGCGAGGCGTACCCGGATTACGGCTTCGCGGAGAACGCCGGCTATCCGTCCCCGGTGCACCGCGCCGCGCTGGAGGAGTACGGCCCCACCGAGCACCACCGGCTCTCCTGGGCCTACATGGACGCGTTGCCGAAGTGGCGTCACCTCAAGCGCGGCCGGGACGTCGCGGGCATGGTTCAGGGATCCGCTGACGAACAGTTGACGCTCGGTTTCTGACGGTCCGTCTGAAATTGCCCCGGGTGTGGGTGGCGGGTGTCCGGTGCTCAGCGGGTGGGGCGCCTGTGCGCGCCCGACCGGCATTTGATAGATATCCGGGTATGCCTGTCTTCCCCGAGGAGCCGGAGATTCACGAGAGCCTCCCGGGCCCCGGCGTTCCCTTCCCCCGCGAGTCGGACGCACAAGCCCTCCACGCGCCTGCCACCGGCGGCGCGCCCGCCACCGCACCCACCACCGTCACCGCCGCACCGGCCCCGGTGCCCGGCCCCCGTCCGGCGCCCCCACGCCCGGCTCAGCCGCGCGTCGACCGTTCGGGCTCGCCGCGTCTGATCCCCAAGCCGGGACCGGCGCCGCGCCGCCCGGCTGCTGCCACGCCGCAGGTCGAGGTCCGGCGGATCGCCGCCACCCCGGCCCAGGCGTTGGAACGCGCCGACGACGCGGTCGACCAGCTGCTGGACTCCGGCCGCAACCCGGGCAACATCCTGGTGCTGACCGTCGGCGGGGCGCATCCCTGGCAGCAGCACGAACTCTCCTTCGGCGAGGAGCGCTACTGGGCGCAACTCGCCGAGGGCGGGGACGTGTTCTACGCGGACGCCGCGCTGAACCGTCCGGTCCGCCGCGAGGTGGTCGTTCTGGTGGTCAACGGCGGTTCGCCCACCCGGGCCGCCGAGACATACACCAAGGCGCTCGCCCGCGCGACCGGCCTGCTGGTGGTCTGCGGGGAGGCCGGCCCGGCTGCCACCGGGGTTTCCGGTGCCGCACCGGGGCGCCCGGTCACGGCCTGACATTCGCTCCCGCTCCGGGCCCGACGCCTCACGGTGCCGGGCCCGGAGTCCGTCCGAGGTGACCCGCCCCGCCGCGTGTCGGCGCGGAACCGGGCGTGCGGGTGTACCGGACGTGTCGGGCGTGCCGGTCGGGCGTCGTACGCCGCACCTGCCGGTGCCTGTTGGTGCCCGTCGGCGCCGTTCAGCGGGTGCCAGTGCGGCGGCTCGGTTCGACGGCCGTGACCCGCGCCGGGGTCCACGGGGGCTCGGACGGGTGGGAGCGCGGCGGAGCGTCGACGCGCTTGGCCTGCTCGGCCGCCTGCTGCCGGGCGCGCTGACTGCGCGGGGCGTCGTCGAGCGCCGACCGGGGCGGCAGCTCCGTGACGGTGTGCACCGGCCCGTCCGTCCATGAACCCGCATGCGGATTGCGTCCGCTGCGCCCGTCGCCGAGGATCTGCCAGCCCGCCGGGGTGAGCCCGATGTACGAGCCGCAGCGCAGCCCGTGCAGCACGGACGCGTCCCGCAGTGCCCACATCCAGGCACCGTCCTGCTCCGTCCAGCCGGGCGCGCCCTCGCGGCAGCGCAGCAGCACGGCCGTCCGGGTCGGCTCGGGCTGGCGCAGGTCGTGCGGGATGATCCGGCGCAGGTGGGCCAGCAGGTCGTTCCGGTGCTGCCAGCCGTCGGTGTCGTGCGGCCAGGGCGTGAACGAGGCCGTGGCGGCCAGGTGGTGGAGCGCGTCCAGGACCGCGACCACGACCGTGCCCGGCTGGGGCAGGTGGCGCTGGTGCAGTTCCAGGACGAACTCGCGCGGATCGCGCAGCAACGGGATCCCCGAGGCGGTCCAGGTCTCCAGGTCGAGCAGCCGTCTGGGCGACGAACTCCCGGAGAGGGGATGTTGACCTCGGTCGATACCGTTGATCACGATCCTCCTTCCTGGCCCGTGGGCAGGCGGGTGCCTGGGTACGCCGAAGGGCGGGTCCAGCGGACCGGATTTCGGGTACCCCCCAATTCTCGGGGCAACGGGGGCGGACCGGCAACGATGAAATGATGAACGCCACCCGAAAGCCCATGATCTGCCGGATATGTTCCACGACCGCCCGAGTGTTGCCGAGGCGGCGCCCGACCTTGATCCACACCCCGCAAAGGGCATGGTGAGGCACGTTCGGTATGGTCGGCACTCCTTTCCCGGGTCGGTCCGCGATGTGATCGAAATCGCCCTGTCAACTCCTTTCTGTTAGGCCATTCGGGTGAGGGTGGTCGTGGCCGGAGACGGTCTACCCGCAGTGGTCGGCCGCGGCTCGCTCACCCCTGCACGGCCAGGACCAGGGGCAGCACCGCGCTCGCCCCGGCCCGGCGCAGCAGCCGGGCGGCCACGGTGACCGTCCACCCCGAGTCCACGAGGTCGTCCACCAGCAGCACCGGCCCGCCGGCCGCCGCCACCGCCTGCTCCAGCTCCGGCGGCAGCACGAGCGCCCCGGCCAGCGAGTGCAGCCGTTGGGCGCTGTTGCTGCGGGCCCCGTGCGGCGGCAGCCCGCCCGCGTACTCGATCCTCCCGAGCAGTGGCAGCCGCCCGATCTCAGCGATCCGCGCGCCGAGGCTGCCGACCAGCTGGGGGCGGGTGGAGCAGGCCATGGTCACCACGCCGACCGGCCGCTCCAGCCGGGTGCCCTCCGCCGTCGCCGGCCCGGCCCAGCCGCCCGGGCCGCGCGCCCAGTCGGCCAGCACCGCCACCAGCGCGTCCACCGCCTCGCCGGGCACCGGCACGTCCGGCGCCTGCTCGGCGAGCAGGGTGCGCAGCCGGTTGCCCCAGCCGATGTCGGACAGCCGGCCCAGCGCCCGTCCGGTCTCCGCCTGCTCGCCCGCCGGGATCCGGCCCTTGAGCGGCACCCCGAGCGCGTCCATCCCGGTGGGCCAGAGCCGGCGCGGCTCGAAGCTCACGCCCGGGCGGCCGAGCGCGGCCCGGGCCGCGGCCAGCGTCTCGGCCGAGACCTCCGGGGTGTGCAGCGGGCCCGCGCAGTTGTCGCACCGCCCGCAGGGCGCGGCCTGCTCGTCGTCCAGCTGGCGGCGCAGGAACTCCATCCGGCAGCCGGTGGCCGCCGCGTAGTCGCGCATCGCCCGCTGCTCCGCCTCCCGGGAGGCGGCCACCTTGGCGTAGCGGGCGGTGTCGTACTCCCAGCCCTGCCCGGTGGCCGTCCAGCCGCCCTTGACCCGGCGGACGGCGCCGTCGACGTCCAGCACCTTGAGCATGGTCTCCAGTCGGGCGCGGCGCAGGTCCACCCGGGGCTCCAGGGCGGCGGTGGAGAGCGGGCGGCCGGCGTCGGCCAGGGCGTCGATGGTGCGGCGCACCTGCTCCTCCGGCGGGAAGGCCAGCGAGGCGAAGTAGCGCCAGATCGCCTCGTCCTCCCGCCCGGGCAGCAGCAGCACCTCGGCGCGGTCCACCCCGCGCCCGGCCCGGCCGACCTGCTGGTAGTAGGCGATCGGCGAGCTGGGCGAGCCGAGGTGGACGACGAAGCCGAGGTCGGGCTTGTCGAAGCCCATGCCGAGCGCGGAGGTGGCGACCAGCGCCTTGACCCGGTTGGCCAGCAGGTCGGCCTCGGCGGTGCGGCGCTCGGCGTCCTCGGTGCGGCCGGAGTAGGAGGCCACCGGGAAGCCGCGCTCGCGCAGGAAGGCCGTCACCTCCTCGGCCGCGGCCACCGTCAGGGCGTAGACGATGCCCGAGCCGGGGAGCCGGTCGAGGTGGTCGGCCAGCCAGGCCAGCCGGTGCGCCGGGTCGGGCAGGGCGAGCACGCCCAGGGTGAGGCTCTCCCGGTCGAGCGGGCCGCGCAGCACCAGGGCGTGCTCGTCGGTGGTGCCGGTGCCGAGCTGCTCGGCGACGTCCGCGGTGACCCGGGCGTTGGCGGTGGCGGTGGTGGCCAGCACCGGGACCCCGGGCGGGAGGTCCGCGAGCATGGTGCGCAGCCGCCGGTAGTCGGGGCGGAAGTCGTGGCCCCAGTCGGAGATGCAGTGGGCCTCGTCGACCACCAGCAGGCCGGTGGAGGCGGCGAGCTTCGGCAGCACCTGGTCGCGGAAGTCCGGGTTGTTCAGCCGCTCGGGGCTGACCAGCAGGATGTCGACCTTCCCGGCGGCGACCTCGGACTGGATCTCGTCCCACTCCTCGGTGTTGGCCGAGTTGATGGTGCGGGCGTGGATGCCGGCCCGGGCCGCCGACTCGACCTGGTTGCGCATCAGGGCGAGCAAGGGGGAGACGATCACCGTCGGCCCGGCGCCGCGGGCGCGGAGCAGGGCGGTGGCGATGAAGTAGACCGCGGACTTCCCCCAGCCGGTGCGCTGGACGACCAGTGCGCGGCGGTGGTCGACCACGAGGGCCTCGATGGCCGTCCACTGGTCCTCGCGCAGGGCGGCGCCGGGGCCGGCCAGCTCACGGAGGACGGTCTCGGCCCGCGCCCGGACCTGGTCGCGGTCGGCGGTGGCGGTGGTGTGGATGTCGGGCTGCTGCATGGCGTCGATGTAACCCCATGGCGCCGACAAGGGGCGAATGCGGGTGAGGCACGGGAGCGGAAGGCGGAGTGGATTTCATCCGTTGATCCGCTGAACGGTTGTCAAAATCCACTCGGCGGAGTGGGTGTTGTGTGCTCCGAATGAGCGATGAGAAATTCGGGGGCCGAGTTATCCACAGGAAAAAAAAGACGTTCGGCGCCGTTGTCGGATTGCGTCCACTCTTGCGGCCATGAACGCGATGAACAACGAACACGTCATCCTGTCCCTCGGCCCGGCTTCGGAGCAGCGGCCGGTCGTCATGCGCGGTCCGGCCGACATGGCCGAGCTGTTGCCCTATCTCCTGGGGTTCTACCCCGACGACAGCATCGTCGCGGTCGGCCTCCAGGGCCCCGACCTGCACCAGGGCGGAGTCATCCGGGCGGACCTCCCGGCCTCGCCCGCGGACTGGCCCGCGGCGGCGGAGGAGACGGCCGCCCTGCTGGTCGCCCTCTCCGAGCGCCACGGCAGCCGCCCGCTCCAGGTGCTCCTCTACCTCTGCCAGGATCCGGTGACGGCGTACGCCCCGCCGGTGGTGGAGGGCCTGCGGCCGCTGGCCGACCACCTTCGGGCGGCCTTCGGGCGCAGGGGAGCGGCGGTCAAGGAGTCGCTGTGCGTCTCGGACGGCCGTTGGTGGTCCTTCCTCTGCGGCCGTGAGGGGTGCTGCGATCCGGCGGGCAACCCGGTGCGGCGCGGGCCCGATCCGGGCCCGGCGGCCGCCGCCGCGACGGTGGCGGGCCTGGTGCCGCGCGGCAGCCGCAAGGCGATCATCGGCGGGCTCGTCCCGGTCGGCCCGCCGGAGGACGCCGCCCAGCGCGAGGCGCTCGCCCGGGCCGAGGCCGCCGTCGACCCGGTCTCCCGCGAGCAGGGAATCGAACTGTTGGAGCAGGCCTTCGTCGAGTTCGCGGCCGGCGCCCGGGAACTCGACGAGGAGCGGACGGCCCGGCTGCTCCTCGCCCTGCGGGACCGCCTCACCCGGGACCGTGGCGTCGAGTACGTCCGGCCCGCCGAGCTCGCCCCCGCCGAGCGGCTCTGGCGCTTCCTCGCCCGGCGCGCCGTGCCGCCGTACGAGGGCTGTGCGGTGGCCCCGCTCACGCTGCTGGCCTGGGCCTCCTGGGTCGCCGGGGACACGGCGACCGCCCGGGTGGTGCTCGGCCACGTGCTGCGGCTCGCCCCGGGCTACCTGTTGGCCGAGCTGCTGTACGAATCGATGAACGACGGCATGACGCCCGGGGCGCTGATGGCCGCCGTCGAGGCCCAGCGACGGCGGCGCGAGGAGCGCGCGGGCAAGCCGGCCACCGAGCCCGATCCCGCTGTGGACGGAGCGCCTGGGCCGGGGCCAGCCCCGGGCACGGGCGCGGGCGAGGCCCCCGAGCGCCCCGAGGAGCGGCCCGGACCGGCCAGCGGCGGGCGTCGACGCCGACGGGGCGCCCGCCGGAAGGGCGCGGCCACCTCGTCGGCCCGGACCGATCGCGGCCCCGACGGGCCCAGTGGCCCCGGGAGCCTCGGCAGCTCCGCCGAGCCGGGGTCGGACGGGGGCGGGCCCGGGCCGGTGGCTCTGCTCCCGGCGTCGGGGTGTGGCCCGGTGTCAGGGGGCGGTCCGGCGGTCGGGCGGCGCCCCGCCCGGGGTGTGCGGCTCGGCCGGGCGACGGCGTGCGCGTCGGCCGCCGTCCGGTCCGGTGCCGGGCTCCATCGGTGCCGGGGCACCCGGCAGGCGGCGAGAGGGGACCGCCGTGCGCACTGAGCCGCTCGCCGCCCCGCCGGCCCCGAGCTGCTACACCTCGCCGTGGGCCATCTTGATCAGCCGGTCCAGCACCTTGCCGCCGCTCACCCGCAGGCCGTCGTGCTCCCACTCGTTGGTGATCCAGGTCCGCAGGCCGCGCACCGCGCGGGCGGTCGCCAGCGAGTCGGCGGTGTCCACGTACATGTCGTCGTGGTACACCGCCGCCACGACCGGCACGGTGTTGGCGACCAGCCGGGCCGGGTCGTACAGGTCGGGCCAGTCGGTGCGGGCGGCGAGCAGGTCCGCGGTCTCCTTCAGCGGGCGCAGAGCCGGGTCGGTGTCGAACATCCAGGGGTAGATCATCTCCCCGGTGAACAGCACCGGGGCGCCGGACTCCAGCGAGGCCCGGGCATCGAACTGCGGGAACTCCTTGCGGACCCGCTCGGCCGACCAGCCGGTGCCGCCTTCGTCCACCGAGCGCTGGCCGTAGATCGACTCGTGCAACACGGCGTAGAGCGGGCCCTCGGCGAAGGAGAGCCGGGCCTGCACGCTGGCCAGGAAGGTGTCGGAGAGCTCGGCCCCGGCCGGGCCCTCCACCCAGGCCTCCTCCAGCAGGTAGTGCAGGGCGCCGGAGCCGCTGCCGCCGCCGAGCATGAGTCCGAGCGACTGGAAGGCCTCGACGGTCAGAAGCCCGCCACCGGGCAGGGCGGTGGGGGAGGCGGCGAGGTGGGCGGCGATCCGCCGCACGGCCTCGACGTCCTGCGGGAATCGGGCGTAGTGGTCCTCGTTCTTGTTGACGACGCGAGGGTACGCGGCGCGGTAGACGTCGTCGGCCGAGCTGCCGAGGCCGGAGAGGCCGCCGGTGATGAAGGCCTCGGTCAGGCCCTCCGGAGCGAAGGAGAGGTAGGTGAGGGTGCAGAAGCCGCCGAAGCTCTGGCCGAGTACGCTCCAGCGCTTGTCGGCGCCGAGCAGCCGGTGGCGGATCAGCTCGGCGTCCCGCACGATCGAGTCCGCGCGGAAGTGCGCCAGGTAGTCCGCCTGTTCCTGCGGGCCGCCGCGGCGGGCGAGGGTCTGCCGGGTCGCGGGCGTGGACCGCCCGGTACCGCGCTGGTCGAGCAGCAGCACCCGGTAGTCGTCCAGGGCGCGGTCCAGCCAGGCGTCCCGGCCGAGCGGGCGGGCGGCCTTGCCGCCGGGCCCGCCCTGGAGGAAGACCAGCCAGGGCAGGTCGTCCTTCTCACGGCCGCAGGCCACCACCTCGCGGGCGTACACCTCGATCTGCTCACCGTCGGGGGCGGAGTGGTCGAGAGGGACCTGGAAGACGTGGTCGATCGTGACAATCCCGGGCAGCCGGCTGACGGTGGACATGCAACTCCTCGGTCTCTGCTGGTCACAGCGGTTGCGTCGCGGTTCACGGGGTCACCGGGTGCGGGCGCCGCGACCCCCGCACCGTATCCTGGCGGCGGTCGAGCACCGGTTCGACCATCCCCCGGTCGGGCAGCCTGCGGCGGCCGAGCCCCGCTCCGAGCGGTACCGGAGCCGGCCTCAGCTCATGGACGGTGACGGGCCCGCGGCGAGGCCCTGAGCAACGGCCCGGCGGAGGCCGGGGGAGGCGATGCGATGGACCGGCGGGCCGGGTGCGACCGGCGACCGCCACGGCGGGGCGTGACCTGGCGGCGGTGTGCGGCGTTCACCCCGGGGGCCCTGCGCCCGTACGGTGCCCGACCGACGCCCGGTTCCGGGCAGCCGTCGGCCCGCCCGGCGGTGCGGACCGGCCGAGCGAGACCGCCGGCCCGACGGGCGCGGGCCACGGGGGGCGCCACGATCGGGGCGTCCCCGGCAGGGCGTCACCGGCAGGCCCGGGCACCGGACCTGCCGGCGTGGCCGGGCACGATGACGTGCCCGACACGGAGGCGCGGCGCGCCGGTACCGGCCCGGTACCGCACGCCGCATGGCACGGCCCACCGTCGGGTACGGCCAGACACGGAACACCGCCGGCGGGAGAATCCCCGTCGGCCCGGCACCATCAGCACGCGATCGAGCATGCTCGCGGCCCACCGGCCCTGACCGGCCACCGGACCGCCGAGGGGAGGAGAGTCCGGTGACCGCCATGAGGCCACTACAGGCCATGCCGGCCGAGAGCGTGGTCGGCGCGCCCAGACCGGCCGGCCGGCCCGAGCAGATGCCGGTGTCCGGGCCGACGGGCGCACCCGTCGCCCAGGGCCGGCCCGCGGCCCCGCCGCGCCCCCAGCCCCCGGCCGTCCACCATGCCGTGCTCTGCGTCAACGCCCCCGCGATGGCCGCCTCCGGCCCCGACGGCCAGCTGCGCGGCCACGGACTGCACGGCTTCTACCGCAACGGCGTCCGGGTGGTCGCCCGGATGGAGCTGCGGCTCGGCGGCGCGGAGCCACTGCCGCTCCAGGGCACCCAGACCAGTGCGGCCCAGGCCCGCTTCCTCGGCGCCGTCCGCCTGCCCGGCGACCTCGACCCGGACCCGGCGCTCACCGTCGAACGGCTGCGTCACGCGGACGGCGTGGAGACCGTGACCGTGCGCAACACCGGCGCCCGACCCGCCCGGCTGCCGCTGGAGATCGCCCTCGGCACCGACCTCGGTCCGGTCGCCGAGATCGCCGCCGGGCACCGCCCGCCCGACCTGCCGGGACAGGTGCAGTCCGCCGGGCTGCGCTGGGCCGGCCCGGTGCACAGCGCCGTGGTCAGCGCCAAGCCCTCCCCGCACGCCGTCCTGGCCGGGGCCGGAGTGCTCCGGTGGGACCTGGAGGTCCAGCCCGGCGCCCGCTGGTCGGTCGAGCTGCGCGCCGAACTGGAGAGCGCCCCCGGGGGCCCGCGCCCGCCGAGTGGGCGCGGTACTGGCGTCCCGCTGCCCTGGGCCGAACCGGAGGTGCGCAGCGACGACTCCCGGACCGCCCTGCTGGTCGCCCGTTCGCTGGACGCACTCGGCGGGCTGCTGTTCGCCGACCCGGACCGCCCGACCGACCTCTACCCGGCCTCCGGAGCGCCCTGGCGCTTCGGCCTCGCCCCGGCCGACGCGCTCTGGGCGGCCCGGCTGACCCTCCCACTCGGCACCCGGCTCGCCGCCGGCACCCTGCGCGCGCTGGCCCGCCGTCAGCAGCTCGCCCCTGCCCCCGGGCGGGTCGAGGGCCTGCTGCCCGGCGCCCTGCGACACGGCGGCCCGGAGCTGCCGCCCACTTGCACCGCCACCGAGGCCACCCTGCTGTTCGTCACCGTGCTGGCCGAGGCCTGGCGCTGGGGGCTGCCCCGAGGGGAGGTCGCCGAACTGCTCCCGGCCGCCGAGCGGGCCCTGGCCACCCTGCGCGAGGGTCTGGTCGACGGCTTCGTCACCGACCTGAGCCGCCCGGTGGAGGACCGCGCCGCCCACCCGGTGGCCGCGCGCGCGGAGGTCCAGGCGCAGGCCCACCGCGCCGCCCTGCACGTCGCCGAGCTCCTGGAGGCCTTCGGCCGCCCGGGCGCCGAGGACTGGCGGAGCTGGGCCGCCGGGCTGCGCGGCCGCTTCCGCGAGCGGTTCTGGATCGACGACCTCTCCGGCGGCCGCCCCGCCGCCGGACTGGCCCCGGGCGGTCAGCCGCTGCCAGCCGTCGCATCCTCCCTGGTGCACCTGCTCGACACCGGGCTCGCCGACGGCGGCGGGCGGCACGAGAGCCTGCTGGACCGCGAGCAGACCAGGCTGCTCGCCCAGCGCCTGGTCGCGCCGGAGCTGGACAGCGGCTGGGGCCTGCGCACCCTCAGCGCCAAGTCCCCCCGCTTCAACCCGCTGGGCCACCGCGGCGGCGCGGTGCGGATCCACGAGACGGCGCTGGCGATCGCCGGACTCGCCGAGGCCGGCCACGAGAACGAGGCCGGCACTCTGCTGGAGGGCCTGCTCGCCGCGTCCGCCCATCTCGAGGGCCGGCTGCCGGAGATGTACGCGGGGGAGCAGCGAGCCCCCGGCTGCCCGCCGGTGCCGCACCCCGCCGCCTGCCGTCCGGCGGCGGTTTCCGCGGCCGGAGCCGTCCACGCGGTGTTCGCGCTCGCCGGGGTCCGGCCCGACGTCCCGGGCGGCCGGGTGTTGGTCCGCCCGGCCAGCACCGCCCCGCTCGGCGAACTGGAGCTGACCGGTCTGCGGGTGGCGGGTGAGCCCTTCTCGGTCCGGGTCAGCCGGATCGGCGTGGCGATGGTGGAGGAGGCATCAGCGGACCTTCAGCTGGTGGCCCGGTGACACCGGGCCCGACCGCGCCCGCCCGTCGGCCTCGGGCCTGCCCATCGGCACCGCGCGCCCACCCGCCACCAACGGCGCCCGCCCGTGCGCGAACCGTGTCCGGGTGGGCGCGGTCACCGGTGCTGCGCACCCTGTGCACGGGCCTGTGCTTATCGTCAGAGAGACGACTATGATCGTCGCCATGTCGCGTTACGATCCGTCGGCCTTCCCCCCGTTCGCTGTCACGGTTGACCTGGTGGTGCTGACGGTGCGCGACCACTCGCTCTGCGCCCTGCTGGTCAGACGGGGCGAGCCGCCCTACCAGGGGTACTGGGCGCTGCCCGGCGGATTCGTCCGCCCGGGCGAGGGCCTGGCCGAAGCCGCCTCCCGCGAGCTGGCAGAGGAGACCGGGCTGCGTGCCCACTCGGCCCCCGGCCACGACGCGGTCGGCCCCGGTGCGGCCGGTGCCCACCTGGAGCAGCTCGCCACCTACGGCCACCCGCAGCGCGACCCCCGGATGCGCGTGGTCAGCGTCGCCTACCTGGTGCTCGCCCCCGACCTCCCGACCCCCCGGGCCGGCGGTGACGCCAGCAGCGCCCGCTGGGCCCCGGTCGGCGAACTCCTCGGCGAGAGCCCGGTCGACGGCGTCCCGCTCGCCTTCGACCACGGGCTGATCCTGGCCGACGGCGTGGAGCGCGCCCGCTCCAAGATCGAGTACTCCTCGCTCGCGACCGCCTTCTGCCCGACCGAGTTCACCGTCGGCGAGCTGCGCCGCGTCTACGAGGCCGTCTGGGGCGTGGTCCTCGACCCGCGCAACTTCCACCGCAAGGTCACCGGCACCCCCGGCTTCCTGCTCCCCTCGGGCGGCACGACGACCCGTCAGGGCGGCCGCCCGGCCCAGCTCTTCACAGCGGGCGGCGCTACCGTCCTCAACCCGCCCATGCTCCGCCCGGAGTCCTGAGCACCCCGGGGCCCCGGAGCCGTCTCCGCAGGGCCGCCGAACGGCCCCGGTCCGGAGGCCGATGCGGTACCGCCGGCGCACAGTGTCGGTGGACGCTTCGGTCGCCGGACCAGAGCCCTTCGGACCTAGGGAGCCCCGTGATGGCCGTCGACGACATCTGTGCCAGACGGCGAGCCGGCATCGAGAGTTTGGTGGCGGACCGCAAGAGTCTCATCGCGACCACCACCAGAACCGAGCAGCAGTTGGCCGCCCTGAAGGCCGCGCATGCCGATCCGGCGACGATCGCCTCCGTGCAGGAGACGCTGAGCGCCGAGCAGGAGCAGTTGGCCGAGATCGCCGTCGCGGGCAAGGCCGCCGTCGAGGAGTTCCAGGGGGAGTGCGTCGACCAGCCGCTCCCGACGGGAGCCGCGGCCTTCCTGTGACGGCCGCGGCACCGGCCGCTGGCCGGGGCGCCGACGGTCCCCGGAACACGCGCGCCCGTGAATCGCAGGATCGGATTGTCCCCTGATCGGGTGAGGCGGGCGGCCGGTGGGCCCGTGGCGGTTCGGTAATACCCGGAATCGGCGGTGCTGGCCCCTAATGTGCTGGCGTCGAGCAGGTCGGCCGAGGGCATGGGAGCAGCCAGCGATGATCCAGATCACCGGACTGACCAGGGTGTATCGCAAGGGCGCCCCGCCCGCCGTACTCGATCTGACCTTCGACGCCCGACCCGGCATGGTGACCGTTCTGCTCGGCGACGAGGGGGCGGGCAAGTCCACGGCCCTGCGGCTGATGCTCGAGCTGGAACGCGGCCAGGGCATCACGCTCTTCAACGGCCGCCCCTACCGGCGGATCCGCCGCCCCGAGCGCGAGGTCGGCGTGCTGCTGCCCGGGCCGGGGGAGGGCGCCGCGGCGGTGGCCGGGCACCCGGGGCGCAAGGCGTCCGGCCACCTGCGGATGCTGGCCGCGGCCGTCGGCGTCCCCGCGCGGCGCGCCGACGAGCTGCTGGAGCAGACCCGGCTGGCCGCCGTCGCCGGGCGGCGGCTGCGTACCTTCTCGCCTGGCATGCACCGCAGGCTCGCCCTGGCCGCCGCGCTGCTCGGCGATCCTGGCGCGCTGCTGCTGGACGCGCCGACCGAGGGCCTGTCGCCGCGCAACGTCGAGTGGTTCCACTCCTTCCTGCGCTCCTTCGCGGTCGCGGGCGGGACGGTCCTGGTGACCACCCGCACCCCGCAGGAGGCCGCGCGGCTGGCGGACCGGGTGGTCACCCTGGACCGCGGCCGTCTGGTGGCCGACCAGCCGGTCTCGGAGTTCTGCCGGACCAGGCTCAGCCCCGAAGTCGCCGTCCGGGGGCCGCAGATGGGGCGGCTGGCCGACCTGCTGGTCAGCCACGGCGCCGAGGTGCGCCGGGACGGCGGAGCGGGCCTCGCGGTGGCGGGCATCGAGCGCACCGAGATCGGTGAACTCGCCTACCGCCACGGGATCCTGCTGCACGAGTTGGCCGACCGGGTGGTCGAGCAGCCGGTTCCCCGGGCCGCCCTGCCGGTCCCCTCCGGGCGCTCCGGCCGGCTCAGCCTCCAGCAGACGGCCGAAGCGGCCCCCGAAGCGGAGCCGAGCCCCGAGCACAGTGCGGACCGGTACCCGGAGCCGCACTCGGACCCGCACCCCGAGCCGACCCGCCAGCTCGTGGTCGCCGAGTCAGCTACTCAGGGCCGATCCCGGGACGACGCCTCCCTGCCCACCCGCGCGCTGCCCGTCGCCGCTGTGACGGCCGCCCTCCCGACCCTCGGCACGTCCGCCGCCGACCAGGCCGACCTCGCCCCCACCGTCGCCCTGGACCGGCTCGTCCGCGACCGGCCCGCCCAGGCGAGCACCGCCGCCCCGGCAAACGCCATCGCCCAGGCGAGCACCGCCGCCCCGACCGGCCCCGCCGCCCCGCCGGACGACTTCGCCCGCACCGAGGCCCAGCCCCCGCGCCGGCGCCAGAGCGCCGCCGACCTGCTCGCCGACGACACCGTCCGCCTCGGCCGCCTCACCACCAGCAAGGCCCCCACCACATCCGACGACCACCGGAGCGAGTGAACCGTGCGTGTCCTGGCCTACGAGCTGCGCCGCCTGCGCGGCCTGAGTTCCACCTGGCTGCTGCTCGCCGCCGTACTGCTCTGCGATGCCGTCGTGGCCGCCGTCCTGGCGAGCCAGGCCCCGCCCGGCCAGCTGGCCGGGCGGGCCGGGGTGCGGCTGCTGACCGCCGCCGTCCCGCTGATCCCGCTGCCCTTCGCGGCGTTCGGAGCCGGCGTGCTGGGCGCGCTCTCGTACGGCCACGAGGTGCGCCACCCGGGGCTGGCGGCCTCGCAGGTGGCGTACTCGCGCCGGGTGCGGCTGTTGCTGGCCAAGCTGCTGGTGGTCGCCCCGGTGGCGGCGCTGTTGGCGCTGGCCACCCTGCTGCTCGACACGGTGGCCGTGCACCTCGCGCTGCCGGCCGGGGTGACGGTGGCGGCCTGGTCGGACCCGGCCGCGCTCTCCGGGCATGCGTCCGGGGCGCCGGCCGCCGCCGGGCTGAACGCCCTCGGTGACCTGCCGGGCGTGTTCGTCCCGTTGGCGCTGGTGGCCGGGCACGGGGCGCCGGCCGCGCTGCTGGCCTTCGTCCTGCTGACCGTGGTGGCAGGCTGGACCGGCGTGCTGACCGCCTCGCTGACCCGCAGTGCCGCCGCCGGGGTGCTGCTGCTGTGTGCGCTGCCGCCGCTGCTGGAGTCCGGCGTGGCCCTGCTGCTGCGCTGGACCGATCGCCCGTGGCCGGGCCGGGCGGCCGAGCTGCTGCCGTTCCAGTCCGGCATCGAGTGGGCCTACGGCCTGGTGTACGGGGCAGCGCGCGGGGCGGCGGCCGGCAGCCCGGCGTTGACGGACCCGGCGTTGCTCGCGGCGGTCGCGGCCCCGCCGGCGGCCCTGCTGCTCGCGGCCCTGCTCGTCCAGGCCCGCCGCCGCGCGCTGTAGTACCTGAAGCGGGACCGCGGGCGGCGCAGGCACCGTGGGCGACCGGCAGGCCGCCCCGAACCACCAAGATCGACCAGCAGTGACCGCAATGTGCGGTTCTTCCTGATAAGAAGTCAATTATCCAGTCACGGTCGATCACCCTTTCGTGTGCTTTTCACGAGAATTCTCAAGCTGCGCCTGCCGATCGCCGACAAAGGAGGCGTGAGTACCCTTGCGCACCCCACCATGACCCCCGCCCGTTCCGCCGAAGGGCCCATCCCCGGCTCCGGCGACCTGGACCGCTTCTCGTACGCCGACCGGCCGACGCCGCCGGCGCCCCGCTGGGAGGGCGCCGAGTCCGACATCGCCCGGGTCGGCCGCAAGACCACCAGCAGCCGCGGTCGCGGTCTGCACGGCCAGCTGGTCCAGCAGCTCGGCCAGATGATCGTCTCCGGCGACCTCGGCGCCGATCGTCCGCTCGTGCCCGAGGAGATCGGCCAGCGGTTCGAGGTGTCCCGGACCGTCGTCCGCGAGTCGCTGCGCGTGCTGGAGGCCAAGGGCCTGGTCAGCGCCCGTCCGAACGTCGGCACCCGGGTCCGCCCGGTCAGCGACTGGAACCTGCTGGACCCGGACATCATCGAGTGGCGCGCCTTCGGCCCGCAGCGGGACGAGCAGCGCCGGGAGCTGTTCGAGCTCCGCTGGGCGATCGAGCCGCTGGCCGCCCGGCTCGCGGCCGGCCACGGCCGGGAGGACGTCCAGCAGCGGCTGGTCGAGCTGGTCGAGATCATGGGCCATGCCGCCGCTCAGGCCGACCTGTCCACCTACACCCGGGCCGACGCCGAGCTGCACGGCCTGGTCCTGCAGATGGCCGGCAACCGGATGCTGGAGCACCTGTCCGGGATCGTCTCCTGCGCCCTGCAGGTCTCGGGCGGCCCGGCGATCTCCTGCGAGCGGCCCTCCGAGTCCTCGGTCAGCCTGCACGCCCGGCTGGTCGACGCGCTGGGCACCGGCGACGGCACCGCGGGCGAGGCCGCGATGCGGGCGCTGCTCACCGTCCACCCCGAGATGGAGCCCTCCGTCCCCGCGCCCCGGGAGCACTGAGCGGGCTGTTCTCGACGAGCGGGCGCGCCGGGCGCGGCCCGCTCCCGCAGGGCCCTCCGGCCGCACCGCGCGGCGCAGCCGGAGGGCTTCTGCGCAGCGGTGGTGGCCCGAGAGCCCGCGACGGTCACCCGGCCCCGGCTCTGCCGTCCAGGTCCGCGGGAGGACAGCCCGGTACCGCGTCGTCGCAGCCCCCGGCCGCATGCCCGTCCATGACAACCGCCACATGCTCCGTCCATGACAACCAATTGCGGAGCGAGTGCGCGATGATGGATCCAGGCCCCGGGGCCGTGGGCGCCGAGCGGTGTGACCCGCGACACGAAGGCCATGCGTAACACTTGACGAGTAGCAGCGATGTGTCCTGAGCGGAAGCAGCTCCGGAATACTCCAACATGTCAGAATGCTGTGTTGGTCCGCGGCGCTGCTGCCGTCCTGCAAACCCAGTCCTCAAGCCCGAGTCGGTCGGAATCGACACCGCGCGTCCGGCGCGCGATCTCCTTCCCCGCCCGCTCGGGCGGCCGGTACGGGTTCGAGTCCACTCATCGTCCGAGAGGTTGTTCGTGTCGGCCAGCACATCCCGTTCGCTTCCCCCCGAGATCGCCGAGTCCGCGGCTCTGCTGGCGCTCATCGAGCGGGGCAAGGCCCAGGGGCAGATCGCCGGTGACGACGTGCGCCAGGCGTTCGAGGCGGACCAGATCCCGGTCACCAAGTGGAAGAACGTCATGCGCAGCCTCAACCAGGTGCTGATTGAGGAGGGGGTGGACCTCATGGTCAGCGCGGCCGAGCCGGCCGGCGCCAAGCGCAAGAGCGTTGCTGCCAAGAGCCCCACCAAGCGCACCGCCACCAAGGCTGTCACCACCCGGACCCCGGCCGCCCCGTCGGCCCCGACCAAGCCGCCCGTGCGGATCGCCCCCGGCGCGCCCGTCGCGGCTCCGGCCGTCGCGGCCGCGGCCGCGGCCCCCGCCCCCACGGTCTCCGCCGAGATCACCGTCGATGAGGCGACCGGTTCGGTCACCGAGGTGAAGGCGGTTCCGGCGAAGAAGGCCGTCCCGGCCAAGAAGACCGTGGCCAAGAAGACCGCCGCGCCGGCCAAGAAGGCCGCCGCCAAGAAGACCACCGCCAAGGCCGGCAAGGGCGGCGACGAGGAGCTGCTCGGCGACGAGGAGCTGCTCGAAGAGGTCGCGCTGCCGGGCGACAAGGCCGAGGCCGAGGGTCCGGAGGAGGAGTCGGAGGGCTTCGTCCTCTCCGACGACGACGAGGACGACGCTCCGGCCCAGCAGGTCGCCGTCGCCGGTGCCACCGCCGACCCGGTCAAGGACTACCTGAAGCAGATCGGCAAGGTCCCGCTGCTCAACGCCGAGCAGGAGGTCGAGCTCGCCAAGCGCATCGAGGCCGGCCTGTTCGCCGAGGACAAGCTCTCGGCCGCCGACAAGCTCGCCCCGAAGCTCAAGCGCGAGCTGGAGATCATCGCCGAGGACGGCCGCCGGGCCAAGAACCACCTGCTGGAGGCCAACCTCCGCCTGGTGGTCTCGCTGGCCAAGCGCTACACCGGTCGCGGCATGCTCTTCCTGGACCTGATCCAGGAGGGCAACCTCGGTCTGATCCGTGCGGTCGAGAAGTTCGACTACACCAAGGGCTACAAGTTCTCGACGTACGCCACCTGGTGGATCCGTCAGGCGATCACCCGCGCCATGGCCGACCAGGCCCGCACCATCCGCATCCCGGTGCACATGGTCGAGGTCATCAACAAGCTGGCCCGCGTCCAGCGCCAGATGCTCCAGGACCTGGGCCGCGAGCCCACCCCGGAGGAGCTGGCCAAGGAGCTCGACATGACCCCCGAGAAGGTCATCGAGGTCCAGAAGTACGGCCGTGAGCCGATCTCGCTGCACACCCCGCTGGGCGAGGACGGCGACAGCGAGTTCGGTGACCTGATCGAGGACTCCGAGGCGGTCGTCCCGGCCGACGCGGTCTCCTTCACCCTGCTCCAGGAGCAGCTGCACTCGGTGCTGGACACCCTCTCCGAGCGCGAGGCCGGCGTGGTCTCGATGCGCTTCGGTCTGACGGACGGCCAGCCGAAGACGCTCGACGAGATCGGCAAGGTGTACGGGGTCACCCGTGAGCGCATCCGCCAGATCGAGTCGAAGACCATGTCGAAGCTGCGCCACCCGTCGCGTTCCCAGGTGTTGCGCGACTACCTGGACTGATCGGCCGCACGACGGCGCTCGCCCACGGCGAGCGCCGCGAGCACAGCGCGCAACGAAGGCCCGGAGCCGTACGGTTCCGGGCCTTCGGGCTGTTCGGCGCCGGTTTCGTCAGCGTCCGAGTGGTGCTTGTCGCTCGTCCGGGTGGCGGCGTCACCGGAAGCGGTCGCTCAGCGTATTTGATCACCTACGCTGTGCCGGTTGCCTGCTGCCGAGCCTTCTGGAGTCACGGTGCTGACCGACCCGGACCGCGCTGATCTGCCAACCCCCGCCCCGCCCCGGGCCGACCCGGCCGCCGCTCGGACGGGCCGTCGCCGCCGACGGGCCGCCGTGCTGGCGCTGCTCGCCGCCGTGCCCGTCCCGCTGGTCGCCCTCGGTGCGGCAGGCCCCGCCGAGGCGCAGCGCCGGGTGGTCGGCGGCAGCACCGCGAGCACCGCGGACCACCCGTGGATCGTGGCGCTGGCCAGCCGGCAGCAGTTCGGCAGCGGGCGCTCCGGCCAGTTCTGCGGGGGAGCGCTGGTCGCCCCGACCAAGGTGGTGACGGCGGCCCACTGCTTCTACGACGAGGCCAAGGGGGAGCGTGTGGACCGGCCGGGGCTCAAGGTGGTCGTCGGCCGGGACGACATGCGCGGCCCGGCCGGCCACGAGGTGGCCGTCCAGTCGGTCTGGATCCACCCCGACTACAACTTCGCGGCGAACATGAACGATGTCGCGGTGGTCACCCTCGCCGACTCCCAGGGCGCCCGACCGGTGGTCGAGCTGGTCGGCCAGGGCGAGAGCGCGCCGTACGCGGCCGGGACCAGGGCGCAGGTGTACGGCTGGGGCGACACCAGCGGGCGGAGCGACTACTCGCCGGTGCTGCGCGGGGTGGACGTGCCGATGGTCTCGGACCAGACCTGTGCGCACGCCTACCCGGGCGGGCCGGACGGCAAGTTCGACGCCCGCGGCATGGTCTGCGCGGGCGAGGAGAAGGGCGGCAAGGACGCCTGCCAGGGCGACAGCGGCGGCCCGCTGATCGTCGGCGGCAGGCTGGCCGGCCTGGTCTCCTGGGGGACGGGCTGCGCCGCGGCGGGTCACCCCGGCGTCTACACCCGGGTGTCCTCGGTCACGGACGTGGTGCGCTCGGCGCTGTGATCGTCGCCGCGAGTGATGGCACGGCGACGTTCTGACGCCATTTCGGGTCCGGCCGACCCCGCAGCGGTGCTTCGAGGGGCGAACGCGGGAGAAGCGTTCGGAGAACAGCTGAGCCGGGTGGCCGGCCCCCGAAGGGCCCGGCCACCCGGCTCACCGGTCGCGCGCGGTGCGCGACCGGACACAGCTCGACGCTGGCTGCTGGTTACGGCGCCTGGGATCAGCGCTCGTCTTCGGCGGCCGTGGCGGTGGTGCTGGTGAGACGGCCGCTCTCGTCCTGTATCTCCACGGCGATCTTCTTGAGCTCGGGCTCGAACTTCCGGCCGTGGTGGGCGCAGAAGAGCAGCTCTCCGCCGCTCGCGAGTACGACGCGCAGGTAGGCCTGGGCGCCGCAGCGGTCGCAGCGGTCAGCCGCGGTGAGCGGGCTCGCAGGTGTCAGAACAGTAGTCACGTCGCCTCTTCTCTAGCTCGACGAGCTGTCGTACCAGGGTCAACATCCAACCAGGCCGAAAACGTTCCCGCTCGTGGCTTTTCTTCTCTGAGGATTCTGCTGTGTTGATGAGGACGTGCCCCGGGGGTCGGTGGTTCATGCGTGCCGAATTCCGGGATCCGCCCGTCGCTCGAACGCCCGATCGGGATCGGGTGCGAGGTCCGCGTAGCATAATCCTCTGCCGGGTTGGAGCATAAGCCCCGTCCCGGGCCCCGGTAGCCTGCATAACGGCAGTTCCGGGGGCTGCGCCGGACCCCACGATCCGCCAGGACCGGTGGTACCGGGAGGAGATGGCGCCCCCGGGGCCCACACCCGGGCGCGGTCCTTGTTCGCGCAGCGCGTACAAGCTGCGCGGGACCGGCCCGTCGTGCTGTGCACCCGGCGCAAGGGTGCGGGCACATAGAGCGACGACTGTCGGTGCGGCGTGCTGCACTGGCGGTTGGTCCGGATGCGTCCGGATGTGACCGATGAGACAGAACTTCACCGAGGAGAGTGCCGCGTGAGTGCCGAAACGACCGTGCCGTCCGCGCTGCTGGCCGGCGACGACGGTTCCAACTACACCGCGCGGCACCTGCTCGTCCTGGAGGGCCTGGAGGCGGTCCGCAAGCGCCCCGGCATGTACATCGGCTCGACCGACAGCCGCGGCCTGATGCACTGCCTCTGGGAGATCATCGACAACTCCGTCGACGAGGCGCTGGGCGGCCACTGCGACCACATCGAGGTCGTGCTGCACCCGGACTCCTCGGTCGAGGTCCGCGACAACGGCCGCGGCATCCCGGTCGACGTCGAGCCCAAGACCGGGTTGTCCGGCGTCGAGGTCGTGATGACCAAGCTGCATGCCGGCGGCAAGTTCGGCGGCGGCTCCTACGCGGCCTCCGGCGGTCTGCACGGTGTCGGCGCCTCCGTCGTCAACGCGCTCTCCGCGCGCCTGGACGTCGAGGTCGACCGCAGCGGCCACACCCACGCGATCAGCTTCCGCCGCGGCACCCCCGGCATCTTCACCGAGGCCGGTCCGGACTCGCCGTTCGAGCCGGCCAACGGCCTCAGCAGGAGCCGCAAGGTGCCGAAGACCCGCACCGGCACCCGGATCCGTTACTGGGCCGACCGGCAGATCTTCCTCAAGGACGCCAAGCTCTCCCTGGAGAACCTGCACAACCGTGCCCGGCAGACCGCCTTCCTGGTCCCCGGCCTGACCATCGTCGTGCGTGACGAGCGGCTCACCGAGAGCGAGCAGGTCGAGGAGTCGGTCTTCCACTACGACGGCGGCATCGCCGAGTTCTGCGAGTTCCTGGCCCCCGACAAGCCGGTCTCCGACGTGCTGCGGCTGCACGGCGAGGGCACCTTCAAGGAGACCGTGCCCGTCCTGGACGAGCTCGGCCACATGACCCCCACCGAGGTCACCCGCCATCTCGGGGTGGACATCGCGCTGCGCTGGGGCACCGGTTACGACACCACCCTGCGCTCCTTCGTCAACATCATCGCCACCCCCAAGGGCGGCACCCACGTCACCGGCTTCGAGCGCTCGCTGGCCAAGACCGTCAACGAGGTGCTGCGCGCCAGCAAGCTGTTGCGCGTCGCCGAGGACGACATCACCAAGGACGACGCCACCGAGGGCCTCACCGCGGTGGTCACCGTCCGGCTCGCCGAGCCGCAGTTCGAGGGCCAGACCAAGGAGGTGCTGGGCACCTCGGCGGCCAACCGGATCGTCGCCGCCGTCGTCGCCAAGGAGCTCAAGGCCTTCCTCACCTCGGCCAAGAAGGACCAGAAGCTGCAGGCCCGGGCCGTGCTGGAGAAGGTGGTCGCGGCCGCCCGCACCCGGGTCGCCGCCCGCCAGCACAAGGAGGCCCAGCGCCGGAAGACCGCGCTGGAGACCAGCTCGCTGCCCGCCAAGCTGGCCGACTGCCGCAGCGACGACGTCGACCGCAGCGAACTGTTCATCGTCGAGGGCGACTCCGCGCTCGGCACCGCCAAGCTCGCCCGCAACTCCGAGTTCCAGGCGCTGCTGCCGATCCGCGGCAAGATCCTCAACGTGCAGAAGGCCTCGGTGAGCGACATGCTCAAGAACGCCGAGTGCGCCGCGATCATCCAGGTCATAGGAGCCGGCTCGGGCCGCACCTTCGACATCGACCAGGCCCGCTACGGTCGGGTCATCTTCATGGCCGACGCCGATGTCGACGGCTCGCACATCCGCACCCTGCTGCTGACCCTCTTCCACCGCTACATGCGGCCGATGGTCGAGCAGGGCCGGGTCTTCGCCGCCGTGCCGCCGCTGCACCGGATCGAGCTCACCAGCCCCAAGCGCGGCCAGGAGAAGTACCACTACACCTACTCCGACGCCGAACTGCGCTCCACCCTGCTGGAGTTCCAGCGCAAGGGGATGCGCTGGAAGGAGCCGGTGCAGCGCTACAAGGGCCTGGGCGAGATGGACGCCGACCAGCTGGCCGAGACCACCATGGACCCGCGCCACCGCACGCTGCGCCGGATCAACCTGGGCGACCTGGAGCAGGCCGAGAAGATCTTCGACCTGCTGATGGGCAACGACGTCGCCCCGCGCAAGGAGTTCATCGTGGACTCGGCGGCCACCCTGGACCGCTCGCGCATCGACGCCTGATCCCGGCAGTCCGCGAGGGCCCTCCACCCACGGGTGGAGGGCCCTCGCGTTCCGGGTTCCACCCGGGGTCCACCCCGGCTCCGATCAGCGGGAGCAGTCGGATCCGTAGCGTCGGAGAGGTCAGAACAAGCCTCTCCTCGGGACGGATGATCCGATGACTGCCGTAGCCAACCTCCTCGTGATCGCCGCGGTGACGGTCCTGGTGGTCCAGCGCCAGATGCGCGTCCAACGCCTGGACACCGAGCGCCGCTTCTGGTTGCTGCCGCTGATCCTGGGCGTGCTCGCGCTGCGCGATCCGCAGATCATCGACCACCAGCACACCGCGCTGTCGGCCGCCCTGCTGGCCGCCGGAATGGTCACCGTGCTCGCGATGGGCACCGTCTGGGGCTGGACCGTCCGGATCTGGCGGGCTGCGGACGGCACCGTCCTGCTCAAGGGCACCAAGGCCACCCTGGCCGCCTGGGGTGGGATGATCGCCATCCGGATCGGGCTCTACGCGATCGGCTCGGCGCTGGGCGTCCACCAGGCCGGCAGCTCGCTGATGCTCGGCATGGCGGTCCTGCTGCTGGTCCGCTCGCTCGTGGTCAACTGGAGGGCCCGGACGCTGGAGCCCGCGCAGACCACCGCCGTCCTGCACTGATCCGCCGCCGTGAGCACCGAGGAGGAACCCTTGCCCGGGTGGTACTGGACCCGCTGGCAGTCCCGCGAAGGGCTGGAGCGCGAGGCCGAGAGCCAGCCGCGGCGGGTCCTCACCGTGTTCGGCCGGACCGTCCTGCTGGTCGTCATCGGCTGGGCCACCTTCTCCGGCGGCAAGTACGCCGGCTGGGCGGTGGCGGCCGCGACGGCCGGACTCACCGCGGCCGTCGCACTCTGCGCGATGTACCTGAGGGTCACCCGGAAGCAGCGCCCGGCAGCCTCCTACCTGCTGGCCGCCGCCCTGGTCGGCGGCGGCTGGCTCGCCAACCAGGGTCTGGCCTACACGCTGGCCGACACCCTCTGGATCGGGCTGGCCGTGACGGCCCTGATCCGGCTGCCGCCCGCGCCCGCACTGCTCGCCGCGGCAGCCGCGCTGGGCTCGTACACGGCGGCCTCCCCGGCGAGCTGGCTCAGCATCGCCGCCACCGTCGGCGGTTCCGTCCTGGTCGGCGTCCTGCTGCGGCTGGACATCGAGGCGCGCGGCACCGCCCGTCGGCTGCTGGTGCAGGAGCGCGCGGCCCGGGCCGCCGAGGCGGAGAGCGCGGCGCTCGCCGAACGGGCCAGGATCGCCCGGGAGATCCACGACGTGCTCGCCCACAGCCTCTCCGCGCAGCTGGTCCACCTGGAGGCGGCCCGGCTGATGCTGGACGCCGGGACCGACCGCGAGCAGATCCGTGAACGGGTCGTCGCCGCCCGGCGGATGGCGCAGGACGGCCTGGCCGAGACCCGGCAGGCGTTGTCCGCGCTGCGCGGGGAGTTCACTGCGGTCGGCGAGTTCCTGGTGGAGCTGACCGAGCGCGAGCGGGCCGAGCTCACCGTCACCGGTACGCCCCGGCCGCTGGCCGCCGAGGCCGGCCTGGCGGTGCGGCGCACCGCGCAGGAGGCGGTGACCAACGTCCGCAAGCACGCGCCGGGGGCCCGGTGCACCGTCGAACTGCGCTACCTGGACGGGGCGGTGGAGCTGGAGGTGCGCAACACCCGGGCGCCGCGCGGCGAGTCCTCCGGAGAGCTGGCCGACAGCGGCAGCGGGTACGGTCTGCTTGGGATGCGCGAACGCGCGGAACTGCTCGGCGGCACCCTGCTGGCGGGCCCGGAGGACGGAGGATGGCGCGTGGTGCTGCGGGTGCCGGAATGAGTGAGCGCGGCGAACTCATCATCGGGAGGTGCGGATTCCGCGAAGCGACCGCCGAGCGCGGCGAGGTGGGCGCATGAGTGAGCGCGGCGAGCTCATCATCGAAGGGTGCGCGTTTCGCGAAGCGACCGCCGAGCGCGGCGAGGTGGGCGCATGAGCGGGGCGGTCACCAGGGTGTTGGTGGCGGACGACCAGACCGTGGTGCGCGAGGGCATCGTGATGCTGTTGGGGCTGCTGCCCGGCATCGAGGTGGTCGGCGCGGCGGCGGACGGGGAGGAGGCCGTCGCCCTGGTGGAGCGTCATCGCCCGGATGTGGTGCTGATGGACCTGCGGATGCCGCGGGTGGACGGTGTCGAGGCGACCAGGCGGATCCGAGCCGCCCACCCGGAGACCGAGGTCGTGGTGCTCACCACCTACGCCGACGACGACTCGCTGTTCCCGGCGCTGCAGGCCGGTGCGCGCGGCTACCTCACCAAGGACGCCGGCGGTGAGGAGATCGCCAAGGCCATCGCAGACGTCCGCGCGGGTGCGGCCGGTCTCTCCCCGCAGGTCCAACTCCGCTTGCTGGAACGACTTTCGGAGAAGCCGGCCCGGCCCGCACCGGCCGCCGAGCGGCCCGCCACCCGGTCCGGGGAGCTGCCGGACGGGCTGACCGTGCGGGAGGCCGAAGTGCTCGCGCTGATCGCCGAGGGGCTTTCCAACGCCGAGATCGCCCAGCGGCTGTTCGTCAGCCAGGCCACCGTGAAGACGCACATCAACAACCTGTTCGCCAAGACCGCGGTGCGGGACCGGGCGCAGGCCGTCGCGTACGCCTTCCGCCACGGAATCACCGGTATGCAGCAGTAGTCGGATGAGTGTCCGTCTGATGATCGACCACCTCATCGAGTGAACGCATCTGTGATGGTCAGGGGCGGTGTCCGGTGGCCCCCATGATGGTTCGGGTCAGAACGCCCGGCTCGGCCCAGGAGCAGCAGTGCCACAGCAGCAGACCAGCAGTCCCGGCCAGGGGCAGCGATTCGACTGGTGGGCCGCTCCGGCCGCCGCCACCGCGTCCGAGCCGGCTGCCGCACCCCGCCGAACGGCGGTACCGGCCCAGCCGGTGCCCACCCGTACGGCCGTCGCCCGGTCGGCCGTCGCCCCCGAGCCGGTGGCGGCGCCCCTGGCCCCGCCGCTCGCCCCGGCCGTCCTGCCGCAGGAGCCGTCGGCGCCGACGAGCACCACCGACAGCGCCGAGGTCTACCGGACGGTCCAGGCCAGCGCGGCCTTCCAGGACATCCGCCGCAGTTACCGGGCGTTCGTCTTCCCGGTCAGCGGCGCATTCCTCGGCTGGTACCTGATGTTCGTCGCCGCCGAGGCCGTCGCCCCCGGCGCGATGCGCGGCCGGGTGGCCGGCCCGCTCAACGTGGCCTGGCTGCTCGGCCTGCTGCAGTTCGCCACCACCTTCCTGCTCACCTGGCTCTACGCCCGCAACGCCCGGACCAAGCGCGACCGCGCCGCCCTGGGCCTGCGCTGGGACACCCAGGACCAGCTGCGATGACGACCCCGATGAACGCGGTGACGACCGCCGCCACCCCGCCGCCCGTCGCCCCCACCGGCGACCACCACAACCTGGCGATCGTGCTGTTCGCCGTCATCGTCCTGGTCACCCTGGGTATCACCCTCTGGGTCGGCCGCCAGGGCAACGCCGCCGAGGACTTCTACGCAGGCGGCCGCGACTTCACCCCGCTGCAGAACGGCTTCGCCCTCTCCGGCGACTACCTCTCGGCCGCCTCCTTCCTCGGCGTCGCCGGACTGATCGCCCTGTACGGCTACGACGGCGTGCTCTACAGCGTCGGCTTCCTGGTCGCCTGGCTGGTCGTGCTGATGCTGGTCGCCGAACTCGTCCGCAACGCTGGCCGGTACACCCTCGCCGACGTGCTCGCGCTGCGGCTGCGCCGCCCCAATGTGCGCGCGGCCGCCGGCGGAGCCAGCGTCGTGGTCACCCTGCTCTACCTGGTCGCCCAGATGGTCGGCGCCGGCTCGCTGGTCGCCCTGCTGCTCGGCACCGACAGCGCCCAGGCCCGGACCTGCACCATCATCGCCGTCGGCGCCCTGATGATCGTCTACGTCACGGTCGGGGGGATGCGGGCCACCACCTGGATCCAGATCGTCAAGGCCTTCCTGCTGATCGTCGGCTCGGTGCTGCTCACCGTGCTGTTGGTGGTCCGCTTCCACGGCGACCTGTTCGAGCTGATGCGCCAGGCCGCCCAGCACAGCGGAGCCGGGCACCGCTACCTCGAACCGGGCCTGAAGTACGGCGCCACCTTCACCAGCCGGCTGGACTTCTTCAGCCTGGGCCTGGCGCTGGTGCTGGGCACCGCCGGCCTGCCGCACATCCTGTCCCGCTTCTACACCGTGCCCACCGCGCGGGCCGCCCGCCGCTCCACGATGTGGGCGATCGGGCTGGTCGGCGGCTTCTACCTGATGGCCATCGCGCTCGGCCTCGGTGCCACCGCGCTGGTCGGCTCGGCCGAGGTGCGGCAGGCCAACTCGGCCGGGAACACCGCCGTCCCGCTGCTCGCCCTGGTGCTCGGCGGCGGCAACGGCAGTACCGGCGGGGTGGTGCTCTTCGCTCTGATCTCGGCGATCGCCTTCGCCACCATCCTCGCCGTGGTCGCCGGGCTGACCCTGGCCTCCTCGGCGGCCTTCGCCCACGACATCTGGGCGGGCGCCTGGCGCGGCCGCCCGCGTCGCGGCCGTGCGGCCGAGGTCACGGAGAAGCCCAGCGAGCAGCAGGAGGTGGTGGTCGCCCGGTTCGCCGCCGCCGGGATCGGCGCGGTCGCGATCGTGATCAGCCTGTACGCCCAGCAGCTGAACGTCGCCTTCCTGGTCGGCCTGGCCTTCGCGGTGGCCGCCTCCTCCAACCTGCCGGTGCTGCTGTACAGCCTGTTCTGGTCGCGGTTCACCGCCCGGGGCGCGGTCTGGTCGGTGTACGGCGGGCTGGTCCCGGCGATCGTGCTGGTGTTCTTCTCGCCGGTGGTGTCCGGCTCCAAGGCGGCGCTGTTCCCCGGCGTCGACTTCCACTGGTTCCCGCTGGAGAACCCCGGCATCGTCTCCATCCCGCTCGGCTTCCTGGCCGGCTGGCTCGGGACGCTCACCTCGCCCGAGCCAGCCGACGCGGACCGCTTCGCCGAGCTGGAGGTGCGTGCCCTCACCGGTACGGGCGCGGCCTAGGGCTTGCCCTGAGCGTCGCGTCCCGGGGAACCCCGGCGGGCCTGGGGCCGCCGGGGTTCCCCCGTGTCCGCGTGCCGGGCTAGGCCCTGGCGGCCAGTCCGTAGCGGTGCTCCGGGCGGCCGGTGTCGCCGTAGCGCAGGGTCAGCCGCAGCCAGCTGTCCCGTTCCAGCTGTTTGAGGTAGCGCTGCGCCGTCGAGCGGCTGAGCCCGGTGGCGTCAGCGACCTCCTGGGCGGACAGCGGCTGGCCCGCCCGGCGCAGCACGCCCAGCACCAGGTCGGTGGTCGGCGCCGAGTGCCCCTTCGGCAGCGCGCCGGCCGGGGCGGAGACGCTGCGCAGGGTCGCGAACAGCCGGTCCACCTCGTCCTGGCCGGCCTCCCGAGCCGGTGCGGCCAGTGCGTGCCGCAGCTGGGCGTACGAGACCAGCTTGTCCCGCAGCCCGGCGAAGGTGAACGGCTTGACCAGGTACTGCAGTGCACCGTGCTGCATCGCGGCGTGGACGGTGGAGACGTCCCGGGCCGCGGTCACCATCATCACGTCGCAGGCCACCTGGCGTTCCCGCAGCCGCCGGACCAGGGCCAGGCCGGTCTCGTCCGGCAGGTGGTGGTCGAGCAGCAACAGGTCCACCGGGCGGCGCTCCAGCACGGCCAGCGCCTCCCCGGCCGAGTGCGCGGTGCCCGTGACCCGGAAGCCCGGGACCTTGGCCACGTACGCGGCGTGCACGTCCGCGACCCGGAAGTCGTCGTCGACCACGAGTACGTCGATCATCACGCCTCCACGAGCTGAGTGGTGAGCAGGGCCTCGGGCAGCTCGACGGTGAACCGGGCGCCGCCGAGCGGGCCGGTGTCGAGCACGATCCGGCCGCCGGTGCGTTCGACCAGCCGCCGCACCATCGCCAGGCCCAGCCCGCGCGGACGGTGCGCGGGTGCCTCCTTGCTGGTCCACCCCTCCTCGAAGACCTGCTCGCGCAGCTCCTCCGGTACCCCCGGGCCGCTGTCCGCGACCTGCAGCAGCAGCGTGGAGCCGGCTGCCGCCAGCGTCACCTCCACCTGCCCGCCCCCGGTGGGCGCCAGGGCGTCCACCGCGTTGTCGACCAGGTTGCCGAGCACCGTCACCAGCGCCCGGGCGTCCACCACCGCGTCCGGCAGGTGAGCCGCCGGGGCCAGCACCAGCCGAACCCCGCGCTCGCCGGCCACCGCCGTCTTGCCCGCCAGCAGGGCCGCCACGTGGGGGTCCTGCACCTGTTCGGCGATCCTGGCGGCGACCACGGCGTGCGAGCCGGACTGCTCGGAGATGAAGGCGACCGCCTGCTCGTGGCGGCCGAGCTCCAGCAGGCCGAGCAGGGTGTGCATCCGGTTGGCGTGCTCGTGGTCCTGGGCGCGCAGCGCCTCGGTCAGGCTACGGGTGGTGTCCAGCTCGCGGACCAGCGACTCCAGCTCGGTGCGGTCGCGCAGCGTCACCACCGCGCCGCCCTCGGGCCCGTCCGAGGCCGTGGCCATCCGGTTCACCACCAACACCCGGTCGTCCCGGACGGCCGGCAGGTCGGTGCCGGTGATCCGGCCGGTCAGCACGTCGGCCAGCCGGCCTGGCGGCAGCACCTCGGCGATCGGGCGGCCGGTGCAGTCCTCGGGCAGGCCGAGCAGCCGGACGGCCTCGTCGTTGGCCAGCCGGATCCGGCCGCGCTCGTCCAGTGCCACCATGCCCTCGCGGATCCCGTGCAGCATCGCCTCGCGTTCGACCAGCAGTGCGGAGATGTCGGCGAGCGCGATGTTGTGGGTGCGGCGCTTGAGCCGGCGGGCCAGCGCGAGGGTGGCGACGGTGCCGGCAGCCAGGCCCGCGCCGGCGCACAACAGGATGCCGGTGAGCATCTTCAGCAGGCGGCGGCGGATCGAGTCGTCGCTGATGCCGACCGACACCTCGCCGACGATCCGGCCGTCCGCCGTCCGCAGCGGCACCTTGCCGCGGGCGGTGCGGCCCAGGGTGCCCTGCTGGATCGCGGTGACGCTGCGGCCGCTGAGGGCGGGCTCCGGGTCGGTGCTGACCCGGTGGCCGATCCGGCCCGGGTCGGTGTGCGAGAGGCGGATCCCGTCCAGGTCGGTGACCACCACGAAGCTGGCGCCGGTGGCCAGCCGGACCTGCTCGGCGTTGCGCTGGGCGGCGACCACGTCGCGTGTGGCGGCGGCCTGGGCGATGGTCTCGTCGGTGGCGGTGGCCTGGGCGATGGACAGCGCGCGCTGCATCGCGTCGTGGTCCAGCTCACTGCTGACCGGGGCCAGGAACAGCCCGGCCGTCACCGTGGTGACGCCGACGGTGACGACGGTCTGGCTCAGCAGCAGTTGCGCGAAGACCCGGCGGGGCCAGTGGGGGAGCTTCATCCGGGCCTCCTCTCGGCGGCTGCGGGGTGGTGCGGGCGGGGGGTTGGGACACCCTATGTTTCCGCCGTGTTTCTGTCAGCCGCGTCCCCGCAGTTGTAGCGGAAGCAAAACGAGCAGAACACCCCTCAATGCGGAGAAGTCGCACTACGCGAAGAAGGCTCCCGCCGGGGCCGGGCCCGCTCCTACCTTTCCGGGGCAAGCACTGACCCGGGAGGCAGAGTATGAAAAACACCCCGGCGATCGAGCTGACCGGCGCGACGAAACGCTTCCGCACCCCCTCCGGGGCCCTGCACACCGCCGTCCGTGATCTCGATCTGACCGTCGCCCAGGGCGAGTTCGTCGCCGTCGTCGGCCCCACCGGCTGCGGCAAGTCCACCACGCTGACCCTGGTCAGCGGCCTGGAGGAGCCCACCGAGGGCGAGGTCCGGGTGCACGGCGAGCCCGTGCGCGGGATCGACTCCCAGGTCGGGTTCGTCTTCCAGCAGGACGCCGTCTTCCCCTGGCGCACCGTGCTGTCCAACGTCATGGCCGGCCCGCGCTTCCGCGGCGTGCCGACCGCCGAGGCCAGGGAGCGGGCCCGGGACTGGCTGGGCCGGGTCGGCCTGGCCGCCTTCGAGGACCGCTACCCGCACCAGCTCTCCGGCGGCATGCGCAAGCGGGTCGCGCTCGCCCAGACCTTCGTCAACGACCCGGCGATCCTGCTGATGGACGAGCCGTTCTCGGCGCTGGACGTGCAGACCCGCGCCCTGATGTCCGACCAGCTGCTGGAGCTGTGGGCGGGGACGAGCTCTTCCAGGGACGCAGCGTCCGAAAACGCGGCGTCGGTCATCTTCGTCACCCACGACCTGGACGAGGCGATCGCGCTCGCCGACCGCGTCGTGGTGATGACCGCCGGGCCGGCCACCGTCAAGGAGATCTTCACCGTCGACCTGCCACGACCGCGCACCGTGGAGGCCGTCCGGCTGGAACCGAGGTTCGTCGAGCTGTACCGCGAGATCTGGGCCTCGCTCGGCGAAGAGGTGCGCATCACCCGGGAGAGAGGAGCGGGTCGTGCCGCTTGAGACCGCGTCTGAGACCGCGTCGGCCGTGGTGGGGAAGCCCGCGGCCGTCACGACGAGAACCGAGGCCCGTGAACGGGCCGCCCGCAACCGGAAGCTGGGCGTCTACGGAGCCCGGATCGGGGTGCTGATCGCCTTCCTCGGACTGTGGGAGGTGTGCGCCCGGACGAACGTCATCGACCCGTTCAACTTCTCGCAGCCGTCGAGGATCTGGGAGCAGATCCGGCAGTGGGTCACCCACGGCACCGCGCAGGGCTCGCTCGGCGAGCAGATCGGCTACACCCTGTACGAGGCCCTCACCGGCTGGGTGCTGGGCGTCATCGGCGGTGTGCTGCTGGGCATCGCGCTCGGCCGGATCCGCTTCCTGGCCGATGTGTTCGGGCCGTACATCAAGGTGCTCAACGCCATCCCGCGGATCGTGCTCGCCCCGATCTTCCTGATCTGGTTCGGCCTCGGCCCGGCCTCCAAGGTCGCCTCCGCGGTGGTGCTGGTGTTCTTCCCGGTGTTCTTCAACGCCTTCCAGGGCGCCCGCGAGGTGGACCGCAACCTCGTCGCCAACGCCCGCATCCTCGGCGCCGACAACCGCAAGGTCACCCTGCAGGTGGTCATCCCCGCCGCCACCACCTGGATCTTCACCAGCCTGCACGTCAGCTTCGGCTTCGCGCTGATCGGCGCGATCGTCGGCGAGTACATCGGCGCCACCAAGGGCCTGGGCCTGATGGTCGCCGCCGCCCAGGGCACCTTCAACGCGGCCGGGGTGTACGCGGCCATGACCATCCTCGCGGTCGTCGCCCTGGTGACCGAGGGGCTGTTGACCTATGCCGAGAAGAAGCTGTTCCGCTGGAAGCCCGCGGACGCGGGCGACGGCCGCTGACCCCCTTTCCCGTCCGTAAGAGAGGCACCCCACCCATGAGCCCGAACCCGACAGGCAGAGCGGCTGTCGCCGCCCTCGCCGCCGTGCTGCTCCTCCCGCTCTCCGCCTGCGCCAACGACGCTGCCACCTCCACCCACGGCGCCGCCGCCCCGGCTGGCAGGCAGGTCGACGGGCCCAAGGTCAAGATCATGGTCGGTGGCCTGGACAAGGTCATCTACCTGCCCGCGATGCTCACCCAGCGGCTCGGCTACTTCGCCGACGCCGGCGTCAACGTCGAGCTGATGAGCGAGCCGGCCGGCGTCAACGCCACCACCGCCCTGTTGGCCGGCGACGTCCAGGGAGCCGTCGGCTTCTACGACCACACCATCGACCTGCAGGCCAAGGGCAAGCACGTCGAGTCCGTGGTGCAGTTCGCCCAGGCGCCCGGCGAGGTCGAGCTGGTCTCCACCAAGCAGGCCGACGCGATCAAGTCCGGCGCCGACTTCAAGGGCAGGAAGCTCGGTGTCACCAGCATCGGTTCCTCCACCGACTTCCTCACCAAGTACCTCGCGGTCAAGAACGGCGCCGCCGTCAGCGACTTCAGCCCGATCGCGGTCGGCGCCGGCCAGACCTTCATCGCCGCGCTCCAGCAGGGCAGCATCGACGCCGGGATGACCACCGACCCGACCGTCGCCAACGTCCTCGACAAGGGCCTCGGCAAGATCCTCTACGACATGCGCACCCCCGAGGGCTCGCGCCAGGCGCTCGGCGGGCTCTACCCCTCGTCCTCGCTGTACATGAACACCGAGTGGGTGGAGAAGAACCAGGACACCACCCAGAAGCTCACCAACGCCTTCGTGAAGACCCTCAAGTGGATGTCCACCCACACCCCGGAGGAGATCGCCGCGAAGATGCCCGCCGACTACGCGCAGGGCGGCGCCGAGCAGTACGCGGCGGCGATCAAGTCGACCCTGCCGATGTTCACCACCGACGGGGTGATGCCGGCCGACGGCCCCAGGACGGTGCTCGCGGTGCTCGCCGCCTTCCACCCGGACGTCAAGGGCAAGGAGGGGACGATCGACCTGTCCAAGACCTACACCACGGAGTTCGTCGGCAAGGCCACCGGCTGAGGCCCTGCCGCCCGCCTGAGGCCCTGCCGCCGCCGCGGTCCCGCGCTCACCCCCACGGGCGCGGGGCCGCTACACGCCCCGTACGGACAGCACGTCCATCCGCGACGGCGTCCCCGCCGCCTTGCCGCAGCTCTCCGGACGCGCCGGCTCGCTCACCGTCTCGATCACGTCCACCTCCCAGGCCCGGCCGTCCCGGTGGATCACCCGGACCAGCCAGCGGCCCTCGCCGTCCGGCCGCTGGGTCAGGGTCAGCGCGTCCACCCCGGTCTCGCCGGTCGCCAGCCGCACCGCGTGCTCCGCCGCCTGGCCCGGACGCTCCCAGCCCGAGCAGCCCCGGGCCCACTCCGGCACCATGTGCCCGGCCGCCGTCGCCGCCAGTACCTCCTTGGCGGTCTCCGCCGTCAGCCGCCCGTACGCGTAGCCGTACGGCAGCACCAGCATCGTCGGGGCGAACCGATGCCCGCCCAGGTGGGTCACCTCCCACACCTCGCTGTGCCCGGCCGCCGCCAGCTCCGCCGCCAGCGGACGGCCCAGCAGCGCGCAACAGCGGTCCCGGCGGCCGTTGGTGCACACCAGCGCCAGCGGCCCGCCGACGTGATCCGCCCCGAAACCCGTGTGGTCGCCGACCCCCAGCGCCGCGAAGTCCAGCTCCAGCAGCTCGGCCGGATCGGCCACCTGCGCCCGGCGCACCCAGTTGCGGCCCGGTACCGTGTGCGCCACGACCACCTCGTGCCGCGTCGTCGGCAGGCAGTCCGCGTGCCGGCCCGGCCGCCGGATCAGCGCGACCCGCACCCCGGTCCCCGCCGTGGCCTCCTCCAGCGCGCGTCCGGTCGCGGGGTCGAGGTGGCTCTCCCGCAGCGCCTTCGCGCCCCACGGGCCGTTCTGCTCCAGCAGCAGCCAGGTGGCCGCCACCGCGGCCGTGGCGGTCAGCGGCTCCGAAAGTTCACGCGACACGGTCGCACAGGTGCTCACCCGCGTAAGGCTACCCTCAGCGTTTCGGCCCGGTCCGGGTGCTCCGGAGGGCGGGGAGCCCGCAGGCACCCCGCCCTCCTCGGGCTCTCTCCCGCTACGCCGGGCCGGCGACCACGGCGATCGGAGTGGTCACCGGGGTGCCCGAGCCGTCGCGGCGCGGGTCACGCTCCGGCAGGTCGACCGGGGCGCCCTTGGCCGTGGCGGCGAGAGCCGGCGCGGCGCCGGCCCAGGCGAAGGCCAGGCCGTCCTCGCCGCGCAGGAAGCGCTGGCAGCGGACGCCGCCGGTGGCGCGGCCCTTGCGCGGGTACTGCTCGAACGGGGTGACCTTCCAGCTGGTCTGCTCGCCACCGGCGAGGGTGCCCGAAGCCCCCGCCACCGAGACCACCACCGCGTCCGCGGCCGGGTCCACCGCCGTGAACGACAGCACCCGGGCGCCGTCCGACAGCTTGATGCCCGCCATGCCACCCGCCGGGCGGCCCTGCGGACGGACCTGGCTCGCCGGGTAGCGCAGCAGCTGGGCGTCCGACGCGATGAAGACCAGGTCCTCCTCGCCGGTGCGCAGTTCGACCGCGCCCACCAGCTCGTCACCCTCCTTGAGGGCGATCACCTCGAACTCGTCCTTGTTCGCCGGCCACTCCGGCACCACCCGCTTCACCACGCCCTGCACCGTGCCCAGCGCCAGGCCCGGCGAGGACTCGTCCAGCGTGGTCAGCCCGAGCACCCGCTCCCCGGCCTCCAGCCGCAGGAACTCGTCCACCGCCGCACCGCCGGCCAGCGTCGGTGACGGTGTCGGCGGCAGCGCCGGCAGGTCGATCACCGGCAGCCGCAGCACCCGGCCCGCAGACGTCACCACACCCACGTCCGCGCGCGCCGTCGCGTGCACCGCCGACACGATCACATCGTGCTTGGAGCGCTTCTCCGACACCTCGAACGGCTCGCCGTCCGCCGTGCGCGCCAGCAGCCCCGTCGAGGACAGCAGCACCCGGCACGGGTCGTCCGCGACCTCCAGCGGCACGGCCAGCGCCGCTGCCGGGGCCGCCCCCGCCTCCAGCAGGACTGTGCGCCGCTCCGTGCCGAACTGCTTGGACACCGCGCCCAGTTCGGACGACACCACGCTGCGCAGCCGGGTGTCCGACTCCAGGATCTCGGTCAGCTCCGCGATCTCCGCGGTCAGCTTCGCCTTCTCCTGCTCCAGCTCCACCCGGTCGAACCGGGTCAGCCGCCGCAGCGGGGTGTCCAGGATGTACGCCGTCTGCGTCTCCGACAGCGAGAAGCGCTCCATCAGGCGCTCCTTCGCCTGCTGCGCGTTGTCACTCGACCGGATGATCGCGATGACCTCGTCGATGTCGACGAGCGCCACCAGCAGACCCTCGACCAGGTGCAGCCGCTCCTCGCGCTTGCGCCGGCGGAAGTCGCTGCGCCGGCGCACCACGGTGAAGCGGTGGTCGACGTAGACCTCCAGCAGCTCCTTCAGCCCCAGCGTCAGCGGCTGGCCGTCCACCAGCGCCACGTTGTTGATGCCGAAGGTCTCCTCCATCGGCGTCAGCTTGTACAGCTGCTCCAGCAGCGCCTCCGGCACGAAGCCGTTCTTCACCTCGATCACCAGCCGCAGCCCGTGCTCGCGGTCGGTCAGGTCCTTGACGTCCGCGATGCCCTGCAGCTTCTTCGCGTTGACCAGGTCCTTGATCTTCGAGATGACCTTCTCCGGGCCGACGTTGAACGGCAGCTCGGTCACCACGATGCCCTTGCGACGGGCCGTCACCGACTCCACCGTCGCCGTCGCCCGGATCTTGAACGTGCCGCGGCCCGACTCGTACGCGTCCCGGATCCCCGACAGGCCCACGATCCGCCCGCCCGTCGGCAGGTCCGGACCGGGCACGAACCGCATCAGCGTGTCCAGGTCCGCGTTCGGGTGCTTGATCAGGTGCCGGGCCGCAGCCACCACCTCGGACAGGTTGTGCGGCGGCATGTTCGTCGCCATACCGACAGCGATGCCCGTCGCGCCGTTCACCAGCAGGTTCGGGAACGCGGCCGGCAGCGCCAGCGGCTCCTGCTCACTGCCGTCGTAGTTCGGCCCGAAGTCGACGGTGTCCTCGTGGATCGACTCCACCATCGCCATCGACGCCGCCGTCAGCCGCGACTCGGTGTAGCGCATCGCCGCCGGCGGGTCGTCGTTGCCCAGCGAACCGAAGTTGCCGTGCCCGTCGATCAGCGGCAGCCGCATCGAGAACGGCTGCGCCATGCGCACCACCGAGTCGTAGATCGACTGGTCGCCGTGCGGGTGCAGCCGGCCCATCACCTCGCCCACCACGCGCGCGCACTTCACGTGCGCGCGGTCCGGACGCAGGCCCATCTCGTTGGCCTGGTACAGGATCCGGCGGTGCACCGGCTTCAGACCGTCCCGCGCGTCCGGCAGCGCACGCGAGTAGATCACCGAGTAGGCGTACTCCAGGAAGGAGCCCTGCATCTCGTCCACGACGTCGACATCGAGGATCCGCTCCTCGAAGTCTCCGGGCGGCGGGGTCTGCGAACTGCGGCGGGCCATCGCGGCGGGGCTCCCTTACGTGTCGCTGGCTGTGTCGTCGGTCCGTCGACGGTCGGTCGTCGGCCGTCGTCGGTCGGTCGGACGGGCGTCGCCGTCCTGCTCCCCGCCCTGCCGTCGGACCCGTCAACCGGGCGCCGTCAACAAGGCACGGCGCCCCCATTGTGGACCCTCGCGCCGACACTCCCGGTCAGCGGCCCTCTTCCGCCCCTGGCGAACGCCCCGTCCGCGCGGACACAAACACACCTTCCGCGCGTTGCACCACAATGGGGGACGCCACACGAACCCCGACATCGACGACGGGAAGGACCCGAGCGCATGGCCAACCCGGCCCCCGCCTCCAGCCGAGGCATCGCCATCACCGAGCACCGCCTGGCCAACGGCCTGCGCGTCGTCCTCTCCGAGGACCACCTGACCCCGGTCGCCGCGGTCTGCCTCTGGTACGACGTGGGCTCCCGGCACGAGGTCAAGGGCCGTACCGGCCTCGCCCACCTCTTCGAGCACCTGATGTTCCAGGGCTCCGCCAACGTCTCCAACAACGGCCACTTCGAACTCGTCCAGGGCGCCGGCGGCTCGCTCAACGGCACGACGAGCTTCGAGCGCACCAACTACTTCGAGACCATGCCCGCCCACCAGCTGGAGCTCGCCCTCTGGCTGGAGGCCGATCGGATGGGCTCGCTGCTCGCCGCCCTCGACGAGACGTCCATGGAGAACCAGCGCGACGTCGTCAAGAACGAGCGCCGTCAGCGCTACGACAACGTCCCGTACGGCACCGCCTTCGAGAAGCTCACCGCGCTGTCCTTCCCCGACGGCCACCCGTACCACCACACCCCGATCGGCTCCATGGCCGACCTGGACGCGGCCACCCTGGAGGACGCCCGCACGTTCTTCCGCACCTACTACGCGCCCAACAACGCCGTACTGTCCGTCGTCGGCGACATCGACCCCGAGCAGACCATCGCCTGGGTCGAGAAGTACTTCGGCTCCATCCCCGGCCACGACGGCAAGCAGCCCCCGCGCTCCGGCGAACTCCCCGACACCTTCGGCCGCGAACTGCGCGAGGAGATCCACGAGGACGTCCCCTCCCGCGCCCTGATGGCCGCCTACCGCCTGCCGCACGACGGCACCCGGGAGGCCGACGCCGCCGACCTCGCGCTCACCATCCTCGGCAGCGGCGAGTCCAGCCGCCTCTACAACCGGCTCGTCCGCCGCGACCGCACCGCCGTCGCCGCCGGCTTCGGCCTGCTGCGCCTCGCCGGCGCCCCCAGCCTCGGCTGGCTCGACGTCAAGACCTCCGGCGACGCCACCCTCCAGCAGATCGACGCAGCCGTGGACGAGGAGCTCGCCCGCTTCGCCGCCGAGGGCCCCACCCCGGAGGAGCTCGAGCGCGCCCAGGCCCAGATCGAGCGCGAGTGGCTCGACCGGCTCACCACCGTCGCCGGCCGCGCCGACGAACTCTGCCGCTACGCCGTCCTGTTCGGCGACCCCAAGCTGCTGAACGACGCCCTCCCCAAGGTCCTCGACGTCACCGCCGAAGAGGTCCAGGCCGTCGCCAAGGCCCGGCTCCACCCCGACAACCGGGCCGTCCTCGTCTACGAGCCGACCGCCGCCGCTTCCGACGCCGCTTCCGAAGAGGAGGGTGCCGCCGTATGAGCACCGACTACGTCCCCGCGATGACCTTCCACCCCCAGCCCCGGCCGGGCACCCCCAGCCCGTGGGCGTTCCCCGCCCCCGAGCGCTCCGCCCTCGGCAACGGCATCACCGTCCTGCACTGCCACCGGCCCGGCCAGCAGCTGGTCGCCGTCGAGGTCCTCCTCGACGCCCCGCTCGCCGCCGAACCCGAGGGCCTCGACGGCATCGCCGCCATCCTCGCCCGCGCCCTCAACGAGGGCACCGACACCCTCACCGCCGAGGAGTTCGCCGCCGAACTCGAGCGCGCCGGGGCCACCCTCGACGCCCACGCCGACCACCCGTGCATCCGGGTCTCCCTGGAGGTCCCCGCCTCCCGGCTCCAGCGCGGCCTCACCCTGCTCGCCGATGCCCTGCGCGCCCCCGCCCTGCCCGCGGAGGAGATCGAGCGGCTGGTCGCCAACCGCCTGGACGAGATCGTCCACGAGCAGGCCAACCCCGCCCGGCGCGCCGCCAAGGCCCTCTACGCCGAGCTCTTCGACGCCGCCGACCGCCTCTCCCGGCCCCGCAGCGGCATCGCCGAGACCGTCAAGCCGATCGACCGCGCCGCCGTCAAGGCCTTCTACGAGGCCCACGTGCGTCCGGCCACCAGCACCGTCGTCGTGGTCGGCGACCTCACCGGCGTCGAGCTGCCCGCCCTGCTGGAGAGCACCCTCGGCACCTGGACCGGCTCCGCCGCCGAGCCCTCAGCGCACGCCCCCGTCACCGGCGACGACCGCGGCCGCGTCGTCATCGTCGACCGCCCCGGCTCCGTCCAGACCCAGCTGCTCATCGGCCGGATCGGGCCCGACCGCCACGACCCGGTCTGGGCCGCCCAGATCCTCGGCACCTACTGCCTCGGCGGCACCCTCACCTCCCGCCTCGACCGCGTCCTGCGCGAGGAGAAGGGCTACACCTACGGCGTGCGGGCCTTCGCCCAGCCGCTGCGCTCCGCCGCCGACGGCAGCGGGCGCGCGCTGCTGGCCATCAGCGGCTCGGTGGACACCGCCTCCACCGCGCCCGCGCTCGCCGACACCTGGACCATCCTGCGTACCCTCGCCGCCGAGGGCCTCACCGACGCCGAGCGTGACGAGGCCGTGCAGTTCCTGGTCGGCGTCGCGCCGCTGAAGTACGAGACCGCGGGCTCGGTCGCCGGCACCCTGGCCGACCAGGTCGAGCAGCAGCTCGCCGACGACTACCAGGCCGAGGTCTACCGGCAGCTCGCCGAACTGCCCACCGCCGCGGCCACCGAGGCCGTGGTCGCGGCCTTCCCGCCGGACCGCCTGGTCACCGTACTGGTCGGCGACGCCGCCGCGATCGAGGCGGACGTGCGGGCGCTCGGGATCGGCGAGGTCACCGTCGTCAGCTGACGCCCGCTGTCGTTCCGTCCGGCCCGGTGGAGCTCCCCGCTCCGCCGGGCCGGACGTGTTTTTAAATCCGTTGCGGGCCCGGCTCATTCCGTGGATAGATGTTCCCCGACGCACAGCACGTGCGAACTGCGACGAACGAAGGGAGGCGGTCACCATGCGGGTCGAGCGAGCCATACGACGACGCTCCCCAAGGCCGTATCTCCCCTGTTCCGCTCCGGCTGCCTGAGCGCACCCGTTTCTGAACTTCCCCGAGCCGCACCGGGATTCGTATCTGCGCGGCGATTCCTTTCCTGAACCATCCGACCTCTGGAGGTCGTTCAACCATGACGTACACCGAGGTGCCCGGAATCCGGGTACCGATCCGGATGTGGACCGACCCGGCGACGGTCGAGGGCGCGGCCATGCAGCAGCTGCGCAACATCAGCTCCCTGCCCTGGCTGCACGGCCTGGCCGTGATGCCCGACGTCCACCTGGGCAAGGGCGCGACCGTCGGCTCCGTCATCGCCATGAAGGGCGCGGTCTGCCCGGCGGCCGTCGGCGTCGACATCGGTTGCGGGATGAGCGCGGTGAAGACCTCGCTCACCGCCAAGGACCTCCCGGACGACCTGTCCCGCCTGCGCTCCAAGATCGAGCAGGCCATCCCGGTCGGCCGGGGCCTCCACACCGACCCGGTCGACCCGACCAAGCTGCACGGCTTCCGCGCGGCGGGCTGGGACGACTTCTGGCAGCGCTTCGACGGGGTGGCGGAATCAGTCAAATGGCGTCGCGAACGGGCCATGCAGCAGATGGGAACGCTCGGAGCGGGGAACCACATGATCGAACTATGTATCGATACAGTCGGGTCCGTGTGGCTGATGCTGCATTCCGGCTCGCGCAACATCGGCAAGGAGCTGGCGGAGCACCACATGGGCGTCGCCCGGTCGTTGCCGCACAACCAGGGTTTGATCGATCGTGACCTCGCGGTGTTCATCTCCGACACGCCGCAGATGGCGGCCTACCGCTCGGACCTGTACTGGGCGCAGGAGTACGCCAAGCACAACCGTGCCGTCATGATGACGCTCTTCCAGGATGTTGTCCGCCGCGAGTTCCCCAAGGCGAAGGTTGCCTTCGACGAGATCATCAGCTGCCACCACAACTACGTGGCGGAGGAGCGCTACGACGGCGTCGACCTGCTCGTGACCCGCAAGGGCGCGATCCGGGCCGGAACGGGTGAGTACGGAATCATCCCGGGTTCGATGGGCACCAGTTCGTTCATCGTTCGTGGCCTCGGTAACGCGGCGGCTTTCAACTCGGCCTCGCACGGCGCCGGCCGGAAGATGAGCCGTACGGCGGCCAAGAAGCGCTTCACCGTACGCGACTTGGAGGAGCAGACCCGGGGGGTGGAATGCCGTAAGGACAGCGGCGTGGTGGACGAGATCCCCGGTGCGTACAAGTCGATCGAGAAGGTCATGGAGCAGCAGCGTGACCTGGTCGAGATTGTCGCTCAGATCAAGCAGGTCATCTGCATCAAGGGCTGACCGACCAGAATGAGATGGCCCCCGACGACGTCGGGGGCCATCTCATCGGCGCGGCAGGACTCTCGGGCGTTTGGGGCCGACGAGTCGCCAGTGGCGGATCTTGCAGCTCTTGAGCGTTCTGCCCAGTTGCTCGGATGCCAGCTCCATGCTTGCGGCAGTGCGGATGACTTCATCCTCTTCCTGGCTCCAGCTACGCCGAGGGGGAGCGAATCGCATCGTCGGCGGGCGGACCCAGATGCCGGCCCGATCGGCGCTGGCCTGCTTACGGGGCAGGGCCAGGCAGCCGGGGTAGTAGAGATCGGTGGCCAGGGCCACACCGGCCTCGTTGAGGAAGGGAATGTTGTAGATGTTGTCGCGCTTGTTGCGGTTGGGCTTGCGCTGGGCTCCGCAGAGCCGTTCTGCGTAGGTGGTACAGAACAAGGCCATGGCGTCGCTCTTGGTGGTGAGACTGACGAAGGGCAGACCATCGGATGTGAGGCCCACCGAGCCATCGGCGTCGATAAGACCGCGCAGGTAGTCGCGTTCGGAAAACGGCACGGTGGGCGGCGCGACGATCTCGGACTTGCGTCCCACCGGCAGGCCGAGCGCCTGCAGTTCCTTGCGGAACTCCCGGGCGCAGACGGTCCAAATCACCGACGTGTGCTCCGCCTTGAAGTTCGTCGTCCGCGTCCGGTAGCTGATGGTGCTGTTGTACGGGCAGAGCCGCTGGAACTCCTCAAGGATCGGGGCGTCCCGCGCGGAGAGTTCCACCGAGAGCCGACCGCGGTTGCGCGACTGCTCGGTGAGGTGTCCATCCGCCTGGAGGAAGGCGAACATATAGGCGTGCTCGGGTCGTTCGAGGTCGAAGAACGTCATGCCGCGAGCATCAGCGCGATCCACCGTTCGAGAGGGTCGAGCGATCACACCAGTTCGCTCAATGGTGCGGATGCGACCGAATCCGAGAACAGAAGCGCCCGGCAGTGCTGAGGCACTGCCGGGCGCTTCGCGTGTGACGTGAGGGCTCAGGCCGCGGCCGGGAGCTCGTCGAGGCCCTCCTGGACGAGCTTGGCGAGGCGGTCGAGGGCCTCGTCGGCGCCCGGGGCGTCGGAGGCGAGGATGACCTCGTCGCCGCCCTGGGCGCCCAGGGCGAGGAGGCCGAGCATGGAGGCGGCGTTGACCGGGTTGCCGCCCGGCTTGGCGATGGTGATCGGCACGCCGGTGGCCGTGACGGCCCGGACGAAGACGGAGGCGGGACGGGCGTGCAGGCCCTCGGCCCAACCGATGGTGACGCGGCGCTCGGCCATGAGACGTGCCTTTCCGGTGAAGCTGGTCACGGCCGTGCTCGGGGAGCGGGGGAAACGACCGTGTTGTCTAGACCAGTGTTGCATGCAGGCAACCCCTTCGAGCCGCCGCGTTCGGGAGTTGTGATTGTTTCTTTTCGGGGCATAAGGACCGGCTGGTGGCCCCGTCCACCCTGCCGCGAGCACACGACCGGCGCCATTCGGCCCCCCGCCGGATAACCTGACGAATGTGGAAGACCCCGCGGTGGCGAACCCCGCGCAACCCGACTATCCGCAGCACTGGGAAGCGGACGTCCTGCTGCGCGACGGCGGCACGGCCCGGATCCGGCCGATCACCCCCGCCGACGCCGGGCGGCTGGTGGAGTTCTACGAGCAGGTCTCGGACCAGTCCAAGTACTTCCGGTTCTTCGCCCCCTACCCGCGTCTGTCCGCCAAGGACGTCCGCCGCTTCACCCACCACGACTTCGTGAACCGGGTCGGCCTCGCCGTGGTGGTCCGGGACCACTTCATCGCCACCGTCCGCTACGACCGGATCGACGCCGACGGCCGACCCTCCGACCAGGGGACGGACGCCGAGGTCGCCTTCCTGGTCCAGGACGCCCACCAGGGCCGCGGTGTGGCCTCCGCCCTGCTGGAGCACATCGCGGCCGTCGCCCAGGAGCGCGGCATCCGCCGCTTCCAGGCCGAGGTGCTGCCGGAGAACCGCAAGATGGTGAAGGTCTTCACCGACGCCGGCTACACCCAGCACCGCAGCTTCGCCGACGGCGTGGTGCACCTGGAGTTCGACCTCGAACAGACCGACCGCTCGCTCGCCGTGATGCGCGCCCGCGAGCACCGCGCCGAGGCCCGCTCGGTGCAGCGGCTGCTGACCCCGCGCTCGGTGGCCGTGGTCGGGGTCTCCCGCAACCCGCAGACCGTCGGCCGGGCCATCCTGCGCGACCTGCTGGGCAGCTTCGACACCGAGTTCGAGAGCCGGTACGAGCCCAAGGGCGAGCCGCGCGCCGTCCACGCGGTGAACCGCAACGCCCCGCCCGGCACCGAGCTGGACGGCATCCCGGTGCACCGTTCGATTCTGGACATTCCCGGGCCGGTCGACCTCGCGGTGATCGCCGTCCCCGAGAGCGCCGTCCCGGCGGCCGTCGCCGAGTGCGGCGTGCGCGGGGTGCAGGGCCTGGTGGTGGTCACCGCCGGCTACGCGGAGACCGGCCCGGAGGGCCGGGACCGTCAACGCGCCCTGGTCCGCCAGGCCCGTGCGGCGGGCATGCGGGTGGTCGGCCCGAACGCCTTCGGCCTGATCAACACCGACCCCGGGCACCCGCTGAACGCCTCCCTAGCCCCGCACCTGCCCGACCGCGGCGGCTTCGGGATCTTCTGCCAATCCGGTGCGATCGGCGTGGCCCTGCTGGAGGCCGCCCACAAGCGCGGCCTCGGAGTCTCCTCCTTCGCCTCGGTCGGCAACCGCGCGGACGTCTCCGGCAACGACTTCCTCCAGTACTGGGCCGAGGACGAGGCCACCGAGGTGGTGCTGCTCTACCTGGAGTCCTTCGGCAACCCCCGCAAGTTCACCCGGATCGCCCGCCGCCTGGCCGCCGTCAAGCCGGTCGTCGTGGTCAAGGGCGCCCGGCACACCGGCAGCCTGCCGCCTGGCCACGCCGTCCCCGCCACCGCCACCGGCCTGCGCGACGCCACCGTGGACGCGCTGTTCGAACAGGCCGGCGTGACCAGGGTGGCGACCATCACCGAGCTCTTCGACACCGGCGAACTGCTCGCCCAGCAACCGCTGCCGCCGGGCGACCGGGTCGCCGTGGTCGGCAACTCCGACTCGCTCGGTCTGCTCACCTACGACGCCTGCCTGAGCGCCGGCCTGCGCCCGCGCACGCCGGTCGACCTCACCACGGCGGCGACCGGCGAGAACTTCCGGATCGCGCTGGACGTCGCGCTCAGCGACCCCGCCGTGGACGCCGTGATCGCTGTCGCCATCCCGCCGATCGGCACCTCCGCGCACGCCTTCATGGGCGGCCGACTGACCGGCCCGGACGACCCCGAGATGGGCTCGGACGACCCGGAGATCGCCGCCGCCCTGCTCGAGGCGGGCACGCGCGCACGGGAGTTGGGCAAGCCCCTGGTGCTGGCCCACCTGGCCCTGACCGACCTGCCGGCCCGGCTGCGCCCCGGCGGCATCCCGGCCTACGCGGCGCCCGAGCGCGCCGTGCGCGCCCTGGCGCACGCCGTGCACTACGCCCAGTGGCGCCACCGCACCGCGGAGGCGGAGGAGACCGCGCGCGTCCCCGAGCTGGACCGGATCGACGAGCCCGGCGCCCGCACCCTGGTGGAGGCGGCGCTGAGCACCCGTGCCGCGGTGGCCGCGCGCACCCAGCCCGGCGGCGCCCGGATCACCCTGAGCGAGGCCGAGACCCACGAGCTGTTGGAGCGCTACGGCATCGACGTCTCGCCCACGCTGCCCGCCCCGGACGAGAAGAGCGCCGTCAAGGCCGCCGAGCAGCTCGGCTACCCGGTGGCCCTGAAGGCGACCGCCCCGCACCTTCGCCACCGCCCCGACCTGGGCAGCGTCCGCCTCGACCTGACCGGCGAGCCGGGCCTGCGCCGCGCCCACCGCGAGCTGGACGCCCTGCTCGGCGGCGCGGCCGGGGCCGAGCTGGTGGTGCAGCGGATGGCCCCGCGCGGCGTGGACACCGTGATCGGCGCCACGGTGGACCCGGCCGTCGGCGCGATCCTCTCCTTCGGCCTGGCCGGAGCCCCGGCCGAACTGCTGGGTGACGTGGCCCACCGCCTGGTCCCGGCCACCGACCAGGACGTCGCGGGCCTGATCCGGGAGGTCCGGGCGGCGCCGCTGCTGTTCGGCTGGCGCGGGGCCGAGGCGGTGGACACCGCCGCCCTGGAGGAGCTGCTGCTGCGGGTGTCCCAGTTGGTGGACGACGTGCCGGAGATCGCCTCGGTGGACCTCGAACCGGTGGTCGTCGCCCCGCACGGACTGGCGATCCTGGGGGCGCGGGTGCGGGTCGCACCACTGCCCGTCCGCAGCGATCTGGGCCCGCGCGCGATGAGCACGCTGTAACCTTCCTTGGTTGCGCCTGCCCGTGGGCGCTGATGTCCGAAGCTCGGCGCCGCGCCGCCCGCTTCGTCGGCGGACCATGCCAGGATGGAGTTATGGCGAAGACCGGTACCACCACCACTCAGGACCTGCGCTCGGCGATCGAGCGCAGCGGCTACTACCCGGCCCTGGTGTCCGAGGCGGTGGAGTCCGCGGTGGGCCCGGAGCCGATCAGCTCCTACCTGGTGCACCAGGAGACGACCTTCGACTCCAACGAGGTGCGCCGGCACGTGACGGTGCTGGTGCTGACCGCGACCCGGTTCGTGGTGAGCCACACCGACGAGCAGTCGGGGGCCGAGGGCAGCCCCGCGGTGCCGTTCGCGACGACCTCGACGGAGAGCGTCCGGCTGGACCGGATCGGCTCGGTCGTGGTGAGCCGGATGGTGGCCAACCCGGAGACGTACACCCCGGGGACGCTGCCCCGCGAGGTGGTGCTGACGATCGGCTGGGGTGCGGTGCAGCGCCTGGACCTGGAGCCGGCCGGCTGCTCGGACCCGAACTGTGAGGCCGACCACGGCTACACCGGTTCTGCGACGGCTGACGACCTCTCACTGCGGGTGAGCGAGGCCGGCGACGGCCCGGAGACGGTGGCCCAGGCGCTGGTGTTCGCCCGGGCGCTGTCCGACGCGACGATCAACAACGGCCCACGGCCCTAGGGCACGCCCCGCGGATCCTCGCCGGGTCCGCGACGAGATCCGCCAGGCCCGCGCTGAGCTCCGCAGCTTCCGACCGCTACGAATCCGGTTCCATGTCCTTCGCACCCTCCGACGGCTACGACGCCTTCGAGATCCTCGACCCGGCCGCGGCCCCCGCGCCCCCGTACGGCAGCGGCTCGCTCTGCGACCTGCTGCCCTCGGTGGCGGCGGGTCTGGGCGTCCCCGGGTTCACCGCGACGCTGCCGATCGCCCCGGCCGACCGGGCGGTGGTGTTCCTGGTGGACGGCCTGGGCTGGGAGCTGCTGCTGCGCCACCCGGAGTACGCGCCCTTCCTGTCCTCGCTGGCCGGGAGCTCGCTGGGCGGCACCGGCCGTCCGCTGACCGCGGGCTTCCCGTCCACCACCGCGACCTCGCTGGCCTCGGTCGGCACCGGCACCCCGCCGGGCCTGCACGGGCTGGCCGGGTACACGGTGGCGGTACCGGGCGCCGACTACCTGATGAACCAGCTGCGCTGGCAGCCGCACACCGACCCGCAGGCCTGGCAGCCGTACCCGACGGTCTTCGACCGTACCCACCGGGCCGGGGTGGCGACCGCCCAGGTGTCCTCCCCGCTGTTCGCCCAGACCCCGCTGACCAAGGTGGCGCTCTCCGGCGGCACCTTCCTCGGCCGCACCACCGGCGAGGAGCGGATGGACCTGGCCGCCTCCTGGCTGGCCGAGCACGACCGGGCGCTGGTGTACACCTACGTCAGCGAGCTGGACGGCGCGGGCCACCGCTTCGGCGTGGACTCCGACGAGTGGCGGATGACGCTGGACGCGGTGGACCGGCTGGCCCGCCGGCTGGCCGAGCAGCTGCCGCCGCGCTCGGCGATGTACGTGACCGCGGACCACGGCATGATCGACATCGCGCCGGAGGGCCGGATCGACTTCGACGAGGACTGGGAGCTCGGCGCGGGCGTCGCCCTGCTCGGCGGCGAGGGCCGGGCCCGGCACGTGTACGCCGTACCGGGCGCCGCGGCCGATGTGCACGCGGTCTGGAGCGAGGTGCTGGGCGACCGGATGTGGGTGGCCACCCGGGACCAGGCGATCGCGGCGGGCTGGTTCGGCCCGACCGTGGACGAGCGGGTGTACCGGCGGATCGGCGACGTGGTCGCCGCGGCCCGCGACGACATCGCGATCACCGCCTCCCGCAACGAACCCGGCGAGTCCGCGATGATCGGCCTGCACGGCTCGATGACCCCGGTCGAGCAGTTCGTGCCGCTGCTCGAAGTCCGCGGCTGATCCGGTCCCTTGACCTCCCTGTGCCCGAACCCCCCTGATGTGAAAGGCCCTTGCTCCACCCATGGCTGAACTGGTGTTCTTCTCGGGCACGATGGACTGCGGCAAGTCGACGCTGGCGCTGCAGATGGACCACAACCACACCGCGCGCGGTCGGCAGGGCGTCATCCTGACCCGCAACGACCGCGCGGGCGCGGCGACCATCTCCAGCCGCCTCGGCCTGCGCGCCGACGCGGTCGAGGTGACGGACGACTTCGACTTCCACGCGCACGTGGTGCAGCGGCTGTCGGCGGGCGGCCGGGTGGACTACCTGATCTGCGACGAGGCACAGTTCTTCGCCGCCGAGCAGGTCGACCAACTGGCCCGGGTGGTGGACGAGCTGGACATCGACGTCTACACCTTCGGCATCACCACCGACTTCCGCACCCGGCTGTTCCCCGGTTCCCAGCGGCTGATCGAGCTGGCCGACCGGGTGGAGGTGCTCCAGGTCGAGGCCCTGTGCTGGTGCGGCGCCCGGGCGACCCACAACGCCCGGACGGTCGGCGGGGTGATGGTCGTCGAGGGTGCCCAGGTGGTGATCGGCGACATCTCGGTGAAGGAGGACGAGGTCGGCTACGAGGTGCTGTGCCGCCGGCACCACCGTCGTCGGCTGACCGCCGCGACCGCCCGCGCCTCGGTGCTCTCCCCGGACGTGCTGCCCTTCGAGGAGCAGCAGGCCTGACCGGCGAGCGGGCGCGTCACAGCGAGTGGGCGAGTCACAGCGTTTCGAGCACTGAGAAGTGCCCGCCCTGCGGGTCGGCCAGCCGGGCGGCCCGGCCGTGGGCGGTGTCGTGCGGTTCGACCAGGACGCGGCCGCCGAGTTCGACGGCGTGATGGACGGTCAGCGCGGTGTCCCGGACGGCGAAGTGGGTGCGCCAGCGCGAAGGGTGGCCGCGCAGGTCGGCGTGGTGGCGGATGCCCGCGACCGGGCGCCCGTGCACCAGCAGCGCGGACTCGCCGTCGGCGGGCCGGACCGGGCGGTCGAGCACGGCGGCGTAGAAGACGGCGGCGCCGTCCGCGTCCGGGGTGAGCAGTTCGGCCCAGGCGGGCCCGCCGGGTTCCGCCCCGGCCTCGTGGCCGAGGTGCTCCTCGCCCTGCCAGAGGCCGAAGACGGCGCCGGAGACGTCGGCGGCGATCGCCATCCGCCCGGCGCGTTCGGCCTGCAGCGGCCCGACGGCGACGGTACCGCCGCACTCGCGCACCAGTTGGGTGGTGCGGTCGGCGTCGTCCACGGCGAAGTAGGTGGTCCACTGCACCGGGAAGCCGGTGGCGGTGGAGACGCCGAGGCCGGCGACGGGCTCCCCGTCGAGCTCGGCCCGGACGTAGGCGCCGAGTTGGCCCGGCCCGGGGGAGTACGTCCAGCCGAGCAGCCCACCGTAGAAGGCGCGGGCGCCGGGCAGGTCGTCGGTCAGCAGGCTGACCCAGCAGGGCGTGCCCTGGGCCAGTCGGAGTTCCACCGCGGGCAATGCGGGCCTCCTCGTGGGTGGTTGGCGCACGGGAATCCTCGCGCGCGAGGGTGATGCTTCCACCCTGGCGCGCGCCCAACCCTCGGGCCGCGCGGAAAATCCGGCAAAGAGCGCACAAAGAGCGGTGGTTCGGGCGTGTCGGTGGTTTTTGTCGGATCGGGGCCGGCGTCGCGGGTCCGGCAAGGATTCGCCGGAACCGCCCCGGGGTGCGTTGCGCGACAATGGCCGGCATGACCACCTACAACGACGGTTCCCCGCTGATCTCCGCGGCCGAGCTGCGGGAGGCGCTCGCCTCCGCGCGTCCGCCGGTGCTGCTGGACGTGCGCTACCAGCTGGTCGGCGCCGTGCCGGGCGGCCCGACCGCGGCCGAGGAGTACCGGGCGGGGCACCTGCCCGATGCCCACTTCGTCGAGTTGGACCGGGACCTCGCCGCCGCGCCCGGCGCCCCCGGCCGGGGCGGGCGCCACCCGCTGCCGGACCCGGAGGAGTTCGGCGCCGCGATGCGCCGCTTCGGGGTCAGTACGGAGCGTCCGGTCGTGGTGTACGACGGCGCGGCCTCGATGGCGGCGGCCCGGGCCTGGTGGCTGCTGCGCTGGGCCGGGCACCGGGACGTCCGGGTGCTGGACGGCGGCTTCGCGGCCTGGCAGGCGGCCGGTCTGCCGGTGACGGCGGAGTCGCCGGAGCCGGGGGAGGGCGACTTCGAGCCGGCCCCGGGGCAGCTGCCGACGGTGGACGGGGACGGCGCCGCGGCCTGGGCGCGCGCCGGTCTGCTGCTGGACGCCCGGTCGGGGGAGCGCTACCGGGGCGAGACCGAGCCGGTGGACCCGCGGGCCGGCCACATCCCGGGCGCGGTGTCGGCGCCGACGGCGGAGAACGTGGGCCCGGACGGGCGGTTCCGGCCGGCCGCGGAGCTGGCGGCCCGGTTCCGGGAGCTGGGCGCGGGCGAGCGGGAGACCGCGGTGTACTGCGGTTCGGGCGTGACGGCGGCGCACCAGATCCTGGCGCTGGAGGTGGCGGGCCTGAACGCCACGCTGTACCCGGGTTCGTGGAGCGAGTGGTCGAGCGACGAGAGCCGCCCGGTCGCGGTGACGGACCAGCCGGGCTGATTCCGGATGCACCGAAGGGGCGGGAGGCTCGGCCTCCCGCCCCTTCGGTGTCCGTCCTACTCCTGCTTCTTGCGCCGGCTGCCGAAGACGATCTCGTCCCAGCTGGGCACGGTGGCCCGGCGACCGGGCCGGACGCCGTCCGCCTCGGCCTGCCGGTCGGTGGTGCCGACCAGGCGCTCGCGGTGCGGGGCGACGGCCCGCGGCATCAGGATGTCGGCGTAGGCCGAGCCCGCGCCGACCGCCGGGGTGGCGGCCGCGGCCGGCCCCTCGCTCTCCTCGGCGACCTCGGCGGGCACCGGTTCGATCGGGGTGGGGCCGCTGACGGCGAGGTCACCGCGGAAGGCGGGGACCACGTCGAGCAGGCTGGTCAGCGAGTCCCGGGACTCGGCGGTGGCCTCCCGTGACTCGCGGACCTCGCGGGCCGACATGATGCGGTCGGCGGAGGGGCGGTCGATCATCGGGCGGGGCGGCCGGTCCTGGGGGAGCCGGGCGATCCGCGGGATGAACGGGAAGACCGAGTCCTCCTCGCGCTCGACGGTCTCGCCGATCAGCGCGCGGGCCTCGTCGTCGTTGGGCTGGACCAGGCGCCGGGGCGGGTCGTACGTCCACGACGCGCTGCGGCCCTCGCCGTCGGCCCGGTAGGAGAGGATGACCTCCCAGGTGCCGTCGTCGCGCCGCCAGGAGTCCCAGCGCTCGGTGTCCTTCTCGGCGCCGCGCAGCGCGAGCCGCTCGGCTACGGCCTCACCGAGCTGCGGCCCGGGGGACTCGCCGTTGCGGCGGATGGCGGTCTTGCGGGCGCGCTCGGCCATGAAGGCGCGCTCGGCGAGGACCGGACCCTCGAAGCGGCGGACGCGGTCGACGGAGATCCCGGCGGCCTGGGCGACCTCCTCGGCGGAGGCACCGGCTCGTATCCGGGCCTGGATGTCCCGGGGGCGCAGATGGCTCTCGACCTCGATCTCGATCTGGCCGAGGCGCGGCCGGTCGCCGCGGATGGCGGCGCGCAGCCGCTCGTCGATGGGGAGGGTGTACTCCGTGCTGTCGGCAGCCTTGAGCACCAGCCGTGTGCCGTCGTTGCTGACGGCCACAACCCGCAGTTCGGGCACGGTTACCTCCCGGGTGGTGCCTGCCGACGTCACCTGCGTCGCTGCTCCCGTACTGAGTGTGGCCTGCCCACTCGCGACTGGCCACAACCTTGCTGAGTTCCCCGGCGTGTCGGGCTCACGCCCGGCCACGCCGCTGTGGCACGGTTGCCTTTTTGCCACGTCATCCGTTGACGTCGCGCCTGGGTGTCCCGGCCGTCCTCGCACGAGCAGAGATCGCGACGATCCGGGACCGGCGTCGCCGTGCGTGCCCGTTCCGTGGCTCTTCGTCAAGCTGTCGGTGTAGGCACAGTCGACAAGTCGACCCAAGGCTCGGGCTTTACGAACAGTACTCCATTCGTGGCATCCGGAGGGGCGGCTCGCCGCTCAAGTCTCCCGCGATTCACGGGAATCTCAAGAGCGCGCACCCCCAATGGCGGACCACCGTCGGATGAACGGTGATCATCTTCACACAATCGGGGAGTGGAGAACCGCATTTTCGTCCCTTGTGTCCTTCTTTGGGCAAGATAGAGAGGCTTGTTCGAGAAGCAGTCGTACGGACCGAGGGATGTTGATGCCGGAGTGGAGCCCCGCCGAGGAGGGCGGCAAGGAGGAGCGCAAGCGGATCGATCTGAGTGTGGCTCAGGTCGTGGCGAGTGCGCTGGCCGCGGTGGTGGGCGCGCTGCTCGCCTCCGAACTCGGCGTCTACGGCACGATCATGGGCGCGGCCGTGGTGAGCATCGGGGCCACCACCGGCGGTGCGGTGTTCCAGCACGTCTTCCGGCGGACCGGCGAGCAGCTGCGCGAGGCGGTGGACCGGGGGCCGAACCAGGCCGCGAACACGCTGCGCCAGGTACCGGTTGGGTCGGAGCATCCGGCGGAGCCCGCGGAGCGGCAGGCCGGGCCGTCGGCGATCACCTCGGAGTGGAACGAGCCGCAGGTGGTGCGGGCGCGCCGGCGGTGGACCTGGAAGACCTACGCGGTGGTGTCCGGGCTGGTGTTCGTCCTGGCGATGACGCCGATCGTGGCGTTCGAGCTGGCCACCGGGCAGCCGGTGTCGGCGACGGTGAAGGGTGAGTCCGGCAACGGGACGTCGTTCGGTGGCGGGGTGGCGCCCAAGTCCTCGACGCCGCAGGACGCCCCGGCGGAGCGGCCGTCCTCCGGGGGCGGCGGGCACGGCTCGCAGGTCACGCCGTCCGGCGGTGCCTCGGCCCCGGCGAGGACCCGGCCGAGCCGGGAGCCGAGCGCCACCCCGAGCGTCGGCGTCGGCGGGCAGGGCGGGAGCGCCTCGCCCTCGGCGGGTCCGAGCGCGAGCCCGTCGGCCGGTTCCTCGCCGTCGGCGGGCGGTGGCGGGAAGCCCGCCGGTGAGGCCACGTCGCAGCCGCCCGCACCGAGCAACGCCCCGGCGGACGCGACGGTCGTCCCGCCGCCCGCCGGGACCCCCGCGGCCTAGGCCCCCAGCACCCGCCGCAGGTAGTCGTTGCCGAAGACGCGCTGCGGGTCGACCTCGTCGCGCAGCGCGGTGAAGTCGCCGAAGTGGGGGTAGACGCCGGCCAGGTACTCGGCGTCGCGGGTGTGTAGCTTGCCCCAGTGCGGGCGGCCCTGATGGGCGGTCATCAGCTGTTCGACACCGGTGAAGTAGCCCTGGTCGGCGGTGCCCCGGTAGAGGTGGACGGCGATGTAGGCGCTGTCCCGGCCGGAGGCGGTGGAGAGCCAGAGGTCGTCGGCGGGGGCGAAGCGGACCTCGACGGGGAAGCTGACCTTCCAGTCGGAGCGTTCGAGCAGGGCCTTCAGTTCGCGCAGCACCTCGGCGACGGCCGCGCGCGGGACGGCGTACTCCATCTCCACGAAGCGGACCTTGCGCGGGCTGGTGAACACCTTGTACGCGGTGTCGGTGTAGCTGCGGTCGGACCAGGCGCGGCTGGCGAGCGCGGCGATCGAGGGGATGGAGCCGGGGAAGCGGCGGCCGATCCGGCAGGCGCCCTCCCAGACGGTGTTGGAGAGGAAGTCGTCCTCCAGCCACTCCTTGAACCGGGGCAGCGGGGCGGTCGGGCCCTGGCTGCGGTTGTTGCGCTTGGTGGAGCAGCGGTCGGTGTGCGGGAACCAGTAGAACTCGAAGTGCTCGTTGACGGCGGTGAGGTCGTCGAGGCGTTCCAGCACCTCGTCGAAGGCCATCGGCTGCTCGTGCGCGCTGAGCAGGAAGGCGGGTTCGACGCCGAAGGTGAGCGCGGTGATCACGCCGAGGGCTCCGAGGCCGAGGCGGGCGCCCTGGAAGAGCCGGGGGTTCTCGGTGGGGGAGCAGTGCTTGAGGGTGCCGTCGGCGAGGACGATCTCCAGGGCGCGGATCTGGGCGGCGAGCGAGCCGGAGTCGCGGCCGGTGCCGTGGGTGCCGGTGCTGGTGGCGCCGGCGACGGTCTGGACCTCGATGTCGCCCATGTTGGTGAGGGAGAGGCCCTCGGCGGCGAGGAGCCGGTTGAGGCGGTTCAGCGGGAGGCCGGATTCGACGGTGACGGTGCCGGCCGTGCGGTCGATCCCGCGGACGGCGGTGAGCGCGTGCGGGCGGATCAGCAGGCCGTCGCCGGCCGAGGCGATCGCGGTGAAGGAGTGGCCGGAGCCGACGGCCTTGACGGTGCGGCCCTGGTCGGCGGCGCGCAGGATCTCCTTGGCCAGTTCCTCCGCGGTGCCGGGGGTGGCGGTCCGGCTGGGGAGGGCGCTCTGGTTCCCGGCCCAGTTGGTCCACCGGCTGCGGGTCGCGGTACTGGCCTGGGGCATGGCGCTGCCTCCTGCTCCGTGGCCGAACGGGTCGGCGCGGTCCGGGGGGCGGTGGGCCGCCCTACCCGCGGGTAGGGCCACGGGTAGGGCGAGATTAGTCAGTTCACCGTTCGACGTCTACGGGTCGTTGGACCGCTTCCGCGGGCTCGGTCGCGGCGACTCCGGCGCGCAGGCGGCCGAGCCCGGTCAGCGCGACGAGCACCCCGAGGGCGCCGGCGGTCAGCGGAACCCAGTAGCCGGCCGAGGCGCCGGAGGCGTCGACCACCCAGCCGCCGACCGAGGAGCCGAAGGCCACGCCGAGGGCGAGCCCGGTGGTGGTCCAGGCCATGCCCTCGGTGAGCTTGGCGGCCGGGACGAGCCGTTCGACCAGGGCCATCGCGGAGATGAGGGTGGGGGAGATGGCGACGCCGGCGATCAACAGGGCGGCGCCCGCCGCGACCAGCCCGCCGACGCCGTGCATGGTGGAGGCGACGAGCAGGACGGGGATCATGCTGAGCGCCATCATCACCACGCCGACGAAGAAGCGGGTGGAAAGTGGGCTCCTGGGCTTGAGCGCTCCGTAGACGACGCCGGCCAGGCCGGAGCCGACGGCCCAGACGGCCAGGACGACGCTGGAGAGCCCCTTGTGCCCCTGGGCGTCGGCGAAGGCGACGGTGACGATCTCGACCGAGCCGAAGATCGCGCCGGTGGCGACGAAGGTCAGTACCAGGACGATCAGGCCGCCGTTGAGGATGGCGCTGCCGCCACCGTCGGCCGAGGCCGGATGGACCGGCGGCTCGGTGCGGCCCTGGGCGGTGAACAGGGCGATGCCGACGGCGAGCGCGACGACGGCCACGAGGACGCCGGACTCGGGGAACACGTTGGTGGCCAGGCCGATGGCGAGGATCGGGCCGACGATGAAGCAGATCTCGTCGACGACGGCCTCGAAGGAGTACGCGGTGTGCAGCTTGGCGGCGTCGTCGCGGTAGAGGTGGGCCCAGCGGGCGCGGACCATGGCGCCGGCGCTGGGCATGACGCCGAGGCCGACGGCGAAGAGGAGCAGCGTCCAGAACGGTGCGTGGAAGTGGGCGCAGAGCAGGAGCCCGGTCGCGGCGGCGACGGTGAGCGCGGTGGCCGGGACGGCGATGCGGCGTTGCCCGCGGCGGTCGACCAGCCAGGAGACCGCCGGGCCGAGCGCCGCCGCGGCGACCGCCATCGTCGCCGAGACCGCACCCGCAAGCCCGTACGACCCCGTCAGCTGGGAGAGCATGGTCACGATGCCGATGCCGGCCATGGAGATCGGCAGACGGGCGATGAACCCGGCGGAGGAGAAGGCCGCGGTGCCAGGGGGGGCGAATATTCGGCGGTAGCTGGACAGCACGGGAGCTCCGGACAGGGGGTAAGGAACAAGGCTGGTGAACACAGCTTACGCACGTTGGCAAACGGTATTTTCCGGACACCCGCGCGGCCCCGGCGCCGGGCCCTGCCCCCTCAGTGGCAGGATCGGTGCCATGTCCGACGCGCGCAAACCCTCCCCCTCCGGCGCCGCCCCGTACGACGCCCTGCTGCTGCTCTCCTTCGGCGGGCCCGAGGCCCCCGAGGACGTCGTCCCGTTCCTGGAGAACGTCACCCGCGGCCGCGGCATCCCCAAGGAACGCCTGAAGGAGGTGGGCAAGCACTACTTCATGTTCGGCGGGGTCAGCCCGATCAACGAGCAGAACCGCGAGCTGCTCGCCGCCCTGCGGAAGGACTTCGCCGAGCACGGGCTGGACCTGCCGGTCTACTGGGGCAACCGGAACTGGGCGCCCTACCTGGTGGACACCCTGCGGGAGCTGGCCGCCGACGGCCACCGCCGGATCGCCGTGCTCGCCACCAGCGCCTACGCCGGCTACTCGGGCTGCCGCCAGTACCGGGAGAACCTGGCCGACGCGCTCGCCACCCTCGCCGAGGAGGGCAGCCCGGCGCTGACCGTCGACAAGCTGCGGCACTTCTACAACCACCCCGGCTTCGTCGAGCCGATGATCGACGCCGCCCTGGCCGCCCTGGAGCAGCTGCCCGAGGACGTCCGCCCCGGCGCCCGGCTGGCCTTCACCACCCACTCCATCCCGGACGCGATGGCCGAGACCGCCGGCGCCCCGGACGACCCGGCCCGCGGCACGCCCGGCGGCGCGTACGTCGCCCAGCACCTGGACGTGGCCCGGCTGATCACCGCGGCCGTCGCCGAGCGCACGGGCGTGGCCGACCGGCCGTGGCAGCTGGTGTTCCAGAGCCGCAGCGGCGCCCCGCACATCCCGTGGCTGGAACCCGACATCTGCGACCACCTGGAGGCCCAGCACGCCGACGGCGCGCCGGCCGTGGTGATGGTGCCGATCGGCTTCGTCTCCGACCACATGGAGGTCAAGTACGACCTCGACACCGAGGCCGTCGCCAAGGCCGCCGAACTCGGTCTGCCGGTGGCCCGCGCCGCCACCGTCGGCGCCGACCCGCGGTTCACCGCCGCCGTGCGCGAGCTGGTCCTGGAGCGGGCCGCCACCGAGCGCGGCGAGACCGTGACCCGCTGCGCGCTGGGCCTCCTCGGCCCCAGCCACGACGTGTGCGCGGTGGCCTGCTGCCCCAACCCGCGCGCGCCCCGCCCGGCCGCCGCCGAGCGCTGACCCCCTCCGGAGGAGAAACCCGTGTCCACCCCCGCCCCGCCCGACGACCGGCTCCTCGACGACCTGCTCGACGTCGCCCTGGCCGCGGCCCGGCAGGCCGGCGCCCTGCTGCGCGACGGCCGTCCCGCCGACCTCGGCGTGGCCGGCACCAAGAGCAGCCCGGTCGACGTGGTCACCGAGATGGACCTCGCCTCCGAGAAGCTCCTCGTGGAGCTGATCGCCGACCGCCGTCCCGAGGACGGCTACCTCGGCGAGGAGGGCGCCGAGCGCCCCGGCACCAGCGGGGTGCGCTGGGTCGTCGACCCGCTCGACGGCACGGTCAACTACCTGTACGGGCTGCCCTCCTGGGCGGTCAGCGTGGCCGCGGAGGTGGACGGCCGCGCCGTCGTCGGGGTCGTCCACGCCCCGGCGCGCGGCGAGCTGTTCCACGCCGTCCTCGGCCGCGGTGCCCGCCTCAACGGCCGTCCGGTCTCGGCCCGCCCGGCCCCGCCCTGGGGCCAGGCGCTGATCGGCACCGGCTTCAACTACGTCCAGTCGGTGCGGGTGCGCCAGGCCGAGGTGCTGCTCGCCCTGATGCCCGAGGTGCGGGACGTCCGCCGGGGCGGGGCGGCCGCGGTGGACCTGTGCGACGTGGCCGCCGGGCGGCTGGACGGCTACTACGAGCGCGGCCTCGCCCCCTGGGACCACGAGGCCGGCTGCCTGATCGCCGCCGAGGCCGGCGCGCTGGTCGGCGGCCGCCCCGGGCACGGCCCGGACGGCCGGCTGACCGTGGCCGCCGCGCCGGGCGTGTACGAGCCGCTGCAGGAGCGCCTGGCCGCGCTGCGCGCCTGGGCGGACTGACCGGGCGACCGGCGGCGCAAGCCGCCACGGAGCCCCGGGACGAAACCCCTCCGGACATGCGAAGAGCCCTGGCACACGGGGATGCCAGGGCTTGGGGTCTCGCACGGCCCCCGTAGGGCCGCAGGTGCCGGAGGACCGGCGTCGGGTCAGGCGGCGGTGCGGTGGCGCTCCAGCACGGTGTCCACACCGTGCTCGGCGGCCAGACGACGCAGGTCGTCCAGCTCGGACTGCTCCACCTCGGCGAGGAACTCGTCCCCGGCCTCGATCGCGCGGTGCAGATCCTGCTCGGCGTTGGCTATGCGCTGCAGGATTCCGGCCTTGAAGGCGTCCATACGGGCCCCCTTACTTTGTCGGACGTGCACGGTCGTACGTTCTCCGCCCCGAGGAGGTCTGGCCAGCGAAAGCGTCCGGGCCGGCAGGTGGTGGATCTCCGGTCGGGCGCGGAGACGGCCTTCGGCCGCTCCCGGTGACATCCCAGCCCCAGGGCCGGCGCGGATGAACGCACGGCGGGTGGGTGCGATCGGCCAACGGCCAGATCGCGGGTGTGCAGCTGTCCTCCCCGCCCGGGGGCCGGGGAAACCTCCCGCCACGAGAAAGTTGCCCGTGTCACAGTCCAAGCGGAGCGGTCCCGGTACGAACGGTCACCGCCGCGGGGCTGCGCTCCGTGCCTGGGCGGCAGCTTATCGCTGCTTTACCGCAGGACCAGGCAGGATGGAGGCACCGTCGGAGCCGCGCGTCCGCTTCCGGGGCCGGCCTGGAGAAGGGACAACGACCGTGCGGGTTCTCGTGGTCGAGGACGAGCAGCTGCTTGCCGAGGCCGTCGCGACCGGCCTGCGCCGCGAGGCGATGGCCGTGGACGTGGTGTACGACGGGGAGGCCGCGCTCCAGCGCATCGCGGTCAACGACTACGACGTGGTCGTCCTGGACCGCGACCTCCCGCTGGTGCACGGCGACGACGTCTGCCGCAAGGTGGTCGAACAGGGCCTCGCCACCCGGGTGATCATGCTGACCGCCTCCGGCGACATCAGCGACCGGGTCGAGGGCCTGGAGATCGGCGCGGACGACTACCTTCCGAAGCCGTTCGCCTTCAGCGAACTCGTCGCCCGGGTCCGGGCGCTGGGCCGCCGCGCGACCATCCCGCTGCCCCCGGTGCTGGAGCGGGCCGGCATCTCGCTCGACCCCGGCCGCCGCGAGGTGATCCGCGAGGGGCGCACCGTCCAGCTCGCCCCCAAGGAGTTCGCCGTCCTGGAGGTGCTGATGCGGGCCGGCGGCGCCGTCGTCTCCGCCGAGCAGCTGCTGGAGAAGGCCTGGGACGAGCACACCGACCCGTTCACCAACGTGGTGCGCGTCACCGTGATGACGCTGCGCCGCAAGCTCGGCGACCCGCCGGTGATCGTCACCGTGCCCGGTTCCGGCTACCGGATCTGACTGGAACACGCCCCCGGGAGCCCGCCCGAGGACTCCCCGCCGCACCCCGCGCCCGCCCCGCGGACGCTCCGAGAGGACCATCATGACCACCCCGCCCCCGGCCGGCGGGCCCTCCGGCGCGCCCGCCGGCGGCCCGCGCGCCGTACCGCCCAGGCCCGTCCACCCGCCGCGCCCGGCCCGGCCGAACCAGCACGAGACCTACGTCCCCGGCGACGGCCTGCTCGCCTGGCTCCCCTTCCGCCCGACCATCCGGATGCGGCTCACCCTGCTCTACGGCGGGATGTTCCTGATGGCCGGCGTGGTCCTGCTGCTGGTGATGTACTTCTTCGTCCAGCAGGCGCTCCAGCAGGTCGGCCAGCCCCACCTGGTGCTCAAGGGGCAGGGCATCTCCGTGCTGACGCCGGACGGCCTGACCATCACCAACCAGTCCACGATGGACCAGTGGCTGAACGACTACAAGTCCATCCAGGCCGCCGCCGCCCTCAACGACCTGCTGCGCAAGCTGCTCACCGTCCTGGTCTGCCTCGCCGTGATCGCCTTCGCGGCCGGCTACGCGATGGCCGGCCGGGTGCTGCGCCCGCTCGGCCGGATCACCCGCACCGCCCGCGACGTCGCCTCCTCCGACCTGCACCGCCGGATCGAGCTGGACGGGCCGGACGACGAGCTCAAGGAGCTCGCCGACACCTTCGACGACATGCTGGACCGGCTGGACCGCTCCTTCGACTCCCAGCGCCGCTTCGTCGCCAACGCCTCGCACGAGCTGCGCACCCCGCTGGCGATCAACCGCACCCTGCTGGAGGTCCAGCTCTCCGACCCGGCGGCCTCGCCCGACCTCCAGCAGCTCGGCAAGACCCTGCTGGCCACCAACGAGCGCAGCGAGCAGCTGGTCGAGGGCCTGCTGCTGCTCGCCCGCAGCGAGAACGAGCTGACCGACCGCCGCCCGGTGGAGCTGTCCGAGGTGGCCACCCGGGCGCTGGAGCAGACCCGGGCCGAGGCGGACAAGCGCGAGGTCGAGCTGCGCTCGAAGCTCGATCCGGCCGTGGTCGGGGGCAACGGCGTGCTGCTGGAGCGGCTCGCGCTCAACCTGCTGCAGAACGCCGTCCGCTACAACACCCCGGGCGGCTGGGTCGAGCTGGCCACCGGCGAGGTGCCGGGCGGGGGCGAGCTGGTGGTCTCCAACACCGGCCCGGTGGTGCCCGGGTACGAGCTGGAGCACATCTTCGAGCCGTTCCGCCGGATCAAGGGCGCCGACCGCACCCGCAGCGACAAGGGGGTCGGGCTCGGCCTGTCCATCGTCCGCTCGGTGGTGCGCGCCCACGGGGGCACCATCGAGGCCACCCCGCGCGCCGGCGGCGGCCTCACCATGCGGGTGCGCATCCCGACGCCGTAGCGGCCTCCTGGGCCGTTCCCGAGCCGTAACGGACCTCCTGGGGCGCCGCGTCCCGTGGGCGACCGTTCCCAGCCGCCCCCGTCAAGCCTGTCAAGACGACATAAGGCCTGGCGGGGGCGGCTTGTCATTTGCGGTCCGGGCAACTTACGGTGTCGTAACCTACGCAGCCGTAAGTGCGTCCGCCGGCGGGTCCCGCCGACGGTTCCGTACGACGTGTGCCCGCCCTACGCGCCCGTCCCGCGCGTGTCCGTCCCCCAGGAGCAAGACCGTGACCATCGCCCCTGTGCAGAGCAGTACCTCGCTCGGATCGAGCGGCTGGACCGACACGCGGCTGATCCTGGCCCTCGAAGAGGTCGTGGAGAAGGAGCTCAACCGCCACCTGGGCGTGGCCAAGGAGTGGATGCCGCACGAGTTCGTCCCGTGGAGCCAGGGCCGCGACTTCGACGGCGTGCTGGGCGGCGAGGCCTGGAACATCGAGCAGTCGAAGGTGACCCCGCTCGGCCGGGTGTCGCTGGTGGTGAACCTGCTGACCGAGGACAACCTCCCCAGCTACCACCACGAGATCGCGACCATGTTCGGCCGCGAGGGTGCCTGGGGCACCTGGGTGCACCGCTGGACCGCCGAGGAGGGCCGACACGGGATAGCCATCCGTGACTTCCTGCTCGCCACCCGGGCCGTCGACCCGGTGGAGCTGGAGCGGGCCCGGATGAACCACATGTCGGAGGGCTTCGAGTCCGACAACGCGCACAGCATGCTGCACTCGATCGCCTACGTGGCCTTCCAGGAGCTGGCCACCCGCATCGCGCACCGCAACACCGGCAAGTACGCCGGCGACCCGCTGTGCGAGCAGCTGCTGGCGAAGATCGCCAACGACGAGAACCTGCACATGGTCTTCTACCGGAACCTGCTGAAGGCCGCCCTGGAGATCGCCCCCGACCAGGCCATGCGCGCCATCGCCGACGTGGTCACCGGCTTCCGGATGCCCGGCCACGGGATCCCCGGCTTCGAGCGCGCCGCCGCGCAGATCGCCCTCGGCGGGGTGTACAACCTCCGCATCCACCACGACGACGTGCTGCAGCCGGTGCTGCGCAAACTGCACGTGATGGAGATCGGGGGCCTCGGCCCGGAAGGCATGGTGGCGCAGAACGAGCTGGGCGTGTTCCTGGACGGGCTGGACGGCCAGGCGCGCAAGTTCGATGAGCGCCAGGCCGCGATGCTGGCGCGCCGGGCGGCCCGTCGCAGCGCCGAGTAGGGCGCGGCGACGGCTCGTCGTCGAGAGGGCGGAGTGGGTTGATTTTCCGTGATTTGCCCCGGAATATTCTGAACGTGACCAAGCTCACACTGTGTCGCTCCGTGGCGTCGCATGAACCCGGAGAGTGATCACCCTATTGGGGGTGCCGATCGCCGTCCGTGACCGGAATCCGGTCTGCCAACGGTCTGGAGGGTTGGTCGGCATCCCTGGTGGGCAAGGGATTTGGCGGACATCAGTACGGGCTTCCCTCACAGAGCGTCGTCGACCCGGCGGGCGTTTGGCGGGTCGGAGATGGCCCAGCGTGAGGCCTCCGGAGCCCCGAGGGATCACCCCAACGGAGCCCTGGCTGAGTGTCGATTGAGTAACAGGGCTTGAAGTAAGGCAAAATCTCCGCCTCGGGTCGGGCACAAGACCGACCTCCCATGCGTTACGTGCGCTGGAGATACCGCACACACCGCACAACCCGGAGGGGGAGAGCGAAAAATGGCAACGGACTACGACACCCCACGCAAGACCGACGACGAGCTCAACGAAGACAGCATCGAGGAACTCAAGGCTCGGCGGAACGACAAGGGCGGCAGCTCGGTCGACGTCGACGAGTTCGAGGCCGCCGAGGGCATGGAGCTCCCCGGAGCCGACCTCTCGGGCGAGGAGCTCGCGGTCCGCGTGCTGCCGAAGCAGGCCGACGAGTTCACCTGCATGAGCTGCTTCCTGGTGCACCACCGCAGCCAGCTCTACAGCGAGAAGAACGGCAACCCGATCTGCCGGGACTGCGGCGCCTGAGCACCGCAGCGGACAGCGACCGGTACCCGTGGTTCCCGCGGGACCGGCACAACGCCCCTTCCGGCCCCGGGCAGCGGGGCCGGACGGCAGGTCCGCGGACCGTCCACAGGGACGGGCCCGGGAGGACGGAGTCGTTCGGCGGCGCGTCGGCCAGTACAGCACTGGCAACCATGGCAATAGCCAGTACGGCGTCGGCCAGGACAAAGTCGTAGGGACGGTCCCGCAACAGCGGAACCGTCCCTCTCGGTTTTCTCGGCCTCCTCGCCCCGGCGTCCCTTACGTACGGGTGCCGCGCCGCGCCTCCTCGAGCGCGTCGGCCAGCTTCATCGGCGAGCGGGTCGACAGGTAGAGGTAGGGCGTCGGGTCGGCCGGGTCGTCCACCTCGACCCGCAGCGCGGTCGGGACGTAGCTGCGCAGCAGCATGAAGGCGCGGGGGTCGGCCTTCGGGCCGCGCCAGGCCGTGGCCTCGGTGGGGCTCAGCGCGTGGGCGGCGCCCAGCGCTTCCACCGGGATCCGGGCGGGGCCCGCCACCAGCGAGCCCTGGACCACGCGGATCCGGGCCGAGCCGTAGCTGCTGATCGCCACCGCGCCGGCGGCGATGCCGGCGACCAGGCCGACCAGCGCGGCCGGGCCGCTGACCCGGATCAGGATCAGCGCGAGGGTGAGGCCGACTGCGACCGGGAGCAGCCACCAGGAGCGCGGCACCGTGAGGCGTTCGTCGTACATGCCCTCCATTGTGGGCGCCCTGACGCCCGGAGCGGGACGCCACCCCCACCGGAGGCCTTGCTACCCCTGGGTAGGGTGGGTCGGCGTGACCGGTACGACACCCCCCACCACCCCCACCGGCCGGTCGGCGCCCGCGCTGCCGCCGACCCCGACCACCCCGCCGCCGGACGCCGTCCTCCCGCCGCGGGCCGCCGAGGCGCCCGCCCCCGGCACCCGGCTCGGCTCCCACTACGAGCACTGCTTCGGCTGCGGCCCGCAGCACCCCGGCGGCCTGCGGATCGACGCGGTCGCCGGCGAGGGACTCGACGTCACCGCCGAGTTCACCGTCCGGGACGTTCACCAGGGCGGCCCCGGGTTGGCCCACGGCGGCGTGCTGACGACGGCGATGGACGAGACCCTCGGCACGCTCAACTGGCTGCTGCACGCCCCCGCGGTGACCGGCCGGCTGGAGACCGACTTCCTCTGCCCGGTGCCCGTCGACTCGGTGCTGCACCTGCGCGCCTGGGTCACCGGCGTGCACGGCCGCAAGATCTACAGCGCCGCCGAGGCGCGGATCGGCGGCCCGGACGGACCGGTCGCCGTGCGTGCTCAGGCGCTCTTCATCCAGGTGAAGCTGGAACACTTCACCACGCACGGTCGCCCCGAGGACATCGAGAAGGTCCTCGACGACCCGGATCTGATGAAGCGCGCACGAGCCTTTGAGGTGAACCCTTGAGCGAGACCCCCCGCCCGCAGCTGGACGTCCTGATCAGGCGCGTCGACCCCGAGCTGCCGCTGCCCGAGTACGCGCAGCCCGGGGACGCCGGTGCCGATCTGCGCACCACCGTCGACGCCGAGCTGGCCCCCGGCGAGCGGGCGGTGCTCCCCACCGGCATCGCCATCGCCCTCCCGGACGGCTACGCGGCCTTCGTCCATCCCCGCTCCGGGCTCGCAGCTCGTTGCGGAGTTGCGCTCGTGAACGCCCCGGGGACGGTCGATGCCGGGTACCGTGGAGAGATCAAGGTGATCGTCGTCAATCTGGACCCGCGCGAGGGAGTCAGCTTCCGCCGAGGGGACCGGATCGCCCAGCTGGTCATCCAGCAGGTCGAGAAGGCCCGCTTCCACGAGGTGGCCGAGCTGCCCGGGTCGGCACGCGCCGAGGGCGGGTTCGGGTCGACCGGCGGCCACGCCGCGGTCTAGCATTCCCGCGGCCTCGCAGGAAGCCGAGCAGGTATTCGCATCGGTCTTGGACCGGGAAGGACAGTGACCGTGTTCCGTCGTCGCCAGAAGAGCGAGGACGCTGTCGAGCAGCTCGCCGACGACGCCATCAGCGCCGACGAGACGGCCGATGACGTCGAAGGTTCCGCCGAGAGCGAGAACGTGACCGAGCTGGACCCGGCCGACAAGTTCGGCCTGCCGCCGGCCCCGCGGCCGGACGGCCCGTGGGACCACTCCGAGCTGGAGAACCCCGAGGAGGGCCGCGTCGACCTCGGGGGCCTGCTGGTCCCCGGCGTCGAGGGTATGGAGCTGCGCGTCGAGGTCGCCGGTGACGCGATCGTCGCCGCCACCCTCGTGCTCGGCAACAGCGCCATCCAGCTCCAGGCCTTCGCGGCCCCGAAGTCGGAGGGCATCTGGGGGGAGGTCCGGGAGGAGATCGCCAACGGCATCACCTCGCAGGGCGGCATCGTGGACGAGGAGGAGGGCCCGCTGGGCTGGCACCTCCGCGCTCAGGTCCCGGTGCAGCTCCCGGACGGCACCCAGGGCGTGCAGCTGGTGCGCTTCGTCGGCTGCGACGGTCCGCGCTGGTTCCTGCGCGGCGTGATCTCGGGCCAGGCCGCCGTGCAGCCCGAGATGGCCGGCATCCTTGAGCAGGTCTTCCGCCAGACCGTCGTCGTGCGCGGCGAGAGCCCGATGGCGCCCCGCGACCCGATCGTGCTCAAGCTTCCCGAGGACGCCCAGATGGTTGCCGACGGTGGTGGGGCTGCTGCCGCCGCCGGCGAGGGCGAGAACCGCTTCGGCGGCGCCGCGCTCGACCCGTTCGCGCGCGGCCCGGAGATCACCGAGGTCCGTTGATCGGGGACAACCGGTC
>NZ_JBHTTU010000021.1:0-15701 GCF_042794375.1 Kitasatospora sp. NPDC056531
ACAGGCCATGGACACTGGCCTGGAACTACACCTTCCTCAACGGAACCTCCTCATCGGTGAGTTCACTCAGCTCAAGCAGCCTCGTGTCGCACGAAACACTCCTCAATGCACCAGCGGATGCCGGCGACGCGCACGAGCTCGGACAGCGGCACGATTCGTGGTGACCAGCACAGATAGAAGGCGAGTTCGCCGGTCGTGGGGTTGCGGCGGATCAGCAGGTGGCGGTGGTCGTCAGTGCCGATGTGCACCCAGGCCCAGTCGTAGTAGCGGGGCCCTTTCGCCCCGGGACCGGCGCTCTGCCGCTGCCAGGCGGAGCCGGGCAGGCGATCGGCGACCTCGTCCGTGCGGATCGCGGTGCGTCCCTGGTTGATCCGCACCCTGGTCGCGCAGGAGACCGCCAGCACGTAGCCGACCTCGCGGGCCTCCAGTCCGGCCCGCAGGCCGGGGTCCTGGCCGTAGGCCTCGTCGCCGGTCACCCATGACGTGCTGATTCCGGCGTCCAGCGCCGCCGCGATCATCTGCAGGGCGAGGCGGGGTTTGGTCGTGAAGCCGACGTCGTCGGGCACTCCGGCCTTGCGGCGTCGTTCAGCGTCCTGGCACCAGGTGTGTTCGGGCAGATAGAGCCGACGGTCGATCAACGCTCGGCCCTTGCTGGAGGCGTAGGCGAGGAAGACGCCGACCTGGCTGTTCTCGATCCTTCCGGCGGTTCCGGTGTACTGCCGCTGGACGCCTGCCGAACCGTGGCCCTTCTTCAGGAATCCGGTCTCGTCCACGACCAGAACACCGTCACCGGTACCGAGGTGGTCCAGGACGTAGCGGCGGACCTCGTCGCGCACCGCGGCCACATCCCAGCGGGCAGTCCGCAGCAGCCGCTGCATCGGCCCGGGACGGGCATGTCCGGCGTGCTCCGCGAGCTGCCAGCAGTTCTTGCGCTCGGTGCCGGACAGCAACCCGAGCAGATAGGCGCGGGCGGTGGCGCGGGGTTCCACCCGCCCGAACAGGCCCGCGATCCGGGCCATGGCCTGGTCGAACAACGCCCGCCATCGGGCAGGGTCTACGCTATGGCCCGCGGCCACCGCACGATCTTCAAGTGTCGACACAACCCTTGATCATCTCGCGGTGGCCGCACGTGTCAGGCGTCGTAGTACTCGCCGTCGTCGCCCTGAACCCTCGCCTCCAAGGCCTTCGCCACCTGGCGCATCGTCGCGATCACCGCATCGCTCGGGTTCTTGGACACGATCCGGCCGGCGGTCCACCACATCGGGGCCATCACGAGGCCAGGGGCGGCAGCGACCACGGCTTCCCATTCCGCCGTGCTGATGTCCTGGCCCTCTTCATCCCACCAGTTCTCGCGCCGAGTGATGTGCACGTCGTAGCCCATGGTCAGCCAGGGTAGACCGGGAGACCGACATGATCGCGAAGTCACACTGGAGTACTAGTTCTCGTCGTTCGGTAGCAGCAGGCGCGGGCCGGGGCCCTCGGTGGCGAGTTCGTCGCCCGGATTGAGCACCCGGCAGCGGCGCAGCGACACGCAGCCACAGCCGATGCAGCCGGTCAGCTCGTCCTCCAGCCGCTCCAGCTCCGTCCGGCGGGCGCGCAGCTGCTCGGCCCAGCGCCGGGAGATCCGCTCCCAGTCGTGCTTGCCGGGCATCCGGTCCTCGGGCAGGCCGGTGAAGACCTCGGCGACCTCGGCGAGCGGGATGCCGAGCCGCTTGGCGACCAGGATCAGCGAGATCCGGCGCAGCACGTGCCGCCGGTAGCGGCGCTGGTTCCCGGCCGAGCGCTCGGAGGAGATCAGCCCCTGGTCCTCGTAGAAGCGCACCGCCGAGGTGGCGATCCCGGCCCGCCGGGCCACCTCGCCGACGCTCAGCAGGTCCACCGGTGCCGTGCTCATGCGCTCGCCTCGGTTCTCTCGCCCACGGCCCCTCCTTGACCTCAAGTTCTGTTGAAGTAATAGCGTACCGGACGTGATCGGGAATTCCGTCGTAGAGAACGCCACGGTCCGTGCTGGGCAGGCAAGTTACGCTACGGAGCCGCCGTCCGAAGGCGCCTCCGGAGGCCGACGCGAACTGTTCTCCTGCCGGTTCGCCGCCGTCGCGTCGATCCTGGCCGGGGGCGTCGCGCTGTACTTCGGGATCGCCGCGATCGCCGTGCTCGGGGTGGCCGCGGCCGCGCTCACCGCCCGCCGGGTGCGGTAGCGGGCGGACGAAGACCGGCCCCTTTCCGGCGGGCCCGCCACCGACCGGCCCCGGATCCCTTTTCGTCGGGGGGATCCGGGGCCTCTCCGTGCGCCGATGACGTCAGTTCGCGGTGTACTCCAAGGCCACGCTGACCACCACCAGCACCGCGTAGACCACCGCCAGGGTGCTCCGGCCGGAGGCGTGCAGCGCGAGCGCCGCCGTTTCCAGGACCAGCACCTTGAGCGCGATCTCCACGCCCAGCGGCTGGCGGAACTTCGGCCCGCCCGCCGCCAGGAACAGCCCCCAGACGGTGGCCGCCAGAGCCGGCGCACCGAGTCCCAGCAGCAGCCGGGTGGCCAGGTTGGAGCCGGTCTTGAACCCCCAGTAGCAGGCCGCCGCCAGCATGGCGAGCTCCAGTCCGAAGGCGAGTCCCGCGTTGGTGGCCGTCAGCGGGGTCCACTGCCGCTGGCCGACCGGGCCGGGTCTTTCGATCCTCATCCGAGCTCTCCCCGTCTCGCCGAGCCGCCCGGTGGGGCGGCGGTTGTGCGGAGTGTCCCAGTCCTGCCGGGGCGGACTCAACGGATCACCTCAAAGACGCTCGTGGGAGGGTGAGTTCGGTCGTAGGCTGGCCTATGCAATGTCACACATCATGACTGGGGAGAACCACCGTGGTTGACGACCTGAGCACCGCCGAGCCCCCGGCCCCGCTGCCCGCCGCCGAGGGCCTCTTCAGCGTCTCGCCGGGGGACGCGCACCTGAACCACGGTTCGTACGGCGCCGTGCCCGTCCCGGTGCAGCAGGTGCAGGAGCGGCTGCGGGCCGAACACGAGCTGGATCCGGACGGCTTCTTCGCCGACCTGCCGGACCGGATCGCCGAGGCCCGGGTGCGGATCGCCGCCGAGCTGGCCACCGACCCGGACCGGCTGGCGCTGGTCGCCAACGTCACCGAGGCGGTCGCGATCGCCCTGGACAGCATCCCGTTCGCCCCCGGCGACCGGATCCTGGTCACCGACCACGGCTACGGCGCGGTCAACCAGGCCGTCGCCCGCAAGGCCGCCGAGACCGGCGCCGAGCTGGTGGTGGCCGAGGTCCCGCTGGACGCCCCGGACGAGGAGGCCGTACGGGAGGCGGTGCTCGCCGCCGTGGACGGCCGCACCACGGTGGCCGTCCTGGACCGGATCACCTCGCTCACCGCCCGTACCGTGGCCGCCCCGAAGCTCCTCGCCGAGCTGCGCGAGCGCGGGGTGACCACGGTGGTGGACGGCGCCCACGCGCCCGGCATGCTGCCCGCCCCGATCGACCCGAACGCAGACTTCTGGTTCGGAAACCTGCACAAGTGGGCGTTCGCCCCGCGCGCCACCGGCGTGCTCGCCGTCCGCCCCGAGTGGACGGCCCGGGTCCGTCCGCTCGTGCTGTCCTGGGAGCACCACCGGGGCTTCCCGGCCAACGTCGAGTGGCGCGGCACCTGCGACTACACGCCCTGGCTGGCGGCCCCGGCCGGCTTCGAGCTGCTGCGCGGGCTCGGCTGGGAGGCGGTGGCCGCGCACAACTCGGCCCTCGCCGCCTACGGTCGGCAGGTGCTGGTCGAGCGGGCGGGCCTGCGGCCGCTGCCCGCGTCGCCCGAGGTGTGGATGCGCGCCGTGCGGCTGCCGGAGGGCCGGTTCGGCACCGAGACGGAGGTCCGGGCGCTGCTGGCCGAGTTGTGGCGGCGGCACGGCATCCGGGTCGCCGTCCGGCCGGGGCCCGACGGCGGGCTGTTGCGGGTCAGCGCCCAGTTGTACAACCGGGCGGCGGAGTACGAGCGGCTCGCGGACGCGCTGGCGGAGCTGCTCAAGGAGTAGCTCAAGGAACAGTTCGGGCGGTTCGAGGAGTGGCCGGTCGCTGCGCGGGGCCGCCGACCGTCTCGGGGAACGGCTGGTCGCCGGCCTCCTGCAGCTCGGCGAGCAGCATGTTCCGGTCGGCGAGCAGCCCGGTGAGGATCCGCCGGGCCGCTCGCAAGAGATCGGCGACGTCGCCGCCGGCCAGCGCGTAGACCACCGTGCTGCCCTCCCGGGTGGCGGTGACGATGCCCGACCGGCGCAGCACCGCGAGCTGCTGAGACAGGCTGGAGGGCTCGACCTCCAGCTCGGCGAGCAGGCCGCGGACGGGCGTCGGTCCGTCCTGGAGCAGCTCCAGCACCCGGATCCGGACGGGATGGCCGAGCATCCGGAAGAACTCGGCCTTGGCCTGGTAGAGCGCTACCGTCACGAGGCCCCCCTTCCCTGCTGTCGGTGGGCTCAGATCTCCAGCGAGAGTTCGATCCGCTTGAGCTGGTGGCGGGCCATCGCGAGGTTGGAGTGCTGGCGGTTGAGCGCGAGGAAGAGGAACAGGCCGCGGCCGCTGGGCGTCGTGATCGGCCGGACCATGTGGTACTGGTGGGTCAGCGTGATCAGGATGTCCTCGATCTCGTTGTCGTGGAGGTTGAGCATCTCCATGGCCCGCATCTTGGCGCGGACCACGTCGGTGTTCCCGGCCGCGGCGACGTTGAGGTCGAGCTCGCCGCCGTCGCCGAGGCTGCCGAGGGCCATGCCGCTGCCGTAGTCGACCAGGGCGACGCCGATCGCGCCAGCGATGCCCATGGCCTCTTTGAGGGACGTCTCCAGGTTCGCCATCGTGGCTGTCCTCCCGTGAGTTGGTGGCTGTGACGACGAAGGTAGGGAGTAACCGCCGGACTCCACCGGGAATGACCGGAGACGTTCGAACCTGGCCGCATTCAGATCACTTGAAGATATTTGCAACTATGGATTTGAGAGAGGAGTGATCTCCTGGCGCGGAAAACGGTGCTATCGATGTCACTCCTCCCGGGTAACCTCTCGCTGAGATGCGAGATCACACCAACCACACCCGGACGGCGATGAACACCCCCGATCCAGAGCCCCAGGAAGTCCAGGAGCTCAGCCCCGCCGAGGCGTACGCGGCCAGCCGTCGCCGGGCCAAGGAGCAGGCCACCGCCCTGTACGGCTTCCAGCAGCTGTACGACTTCCCGCTGGACGACTTCCAGTTGGAGGCCTGCGAGACGCTGGAGGCCGGGTCGGGCGTCCTGGTCGCCGCCCCCACCGGCTCCGGGAAGACGATCGTCGGCGAGTTCGCCGTGCACCTGGCCCTCCAGTCGGGCCGCAAGTGCTTCTACACCACGCCGATCAAGGCGCTGTCCAACCAGAAGTACGGCGACCTGGTCAAGCGCTACGGCGCCGCCAAGGTCGGCCTGCTCACCGGCGACAACAGCGTCAACGGCGATGCCCCCGTGGTGGTCATGACCACCGAGGTGCTGCGCAACATGCTCTACGCGGGCTCCAGCACGCTCGACGGCCTCGGCTACGTCGTCATGGACGAGGTGCACTACCTCGCCGACCGCTTCCGCGGCGCCGTCTGGGAGGAGGTCATCATCCACCTCCCCGAGTCGGTCACCCTCGTCTCGCTCTCCGCGACCGTCTCCAACGCCGAGGAGTTCGGCGACTGGCTGGACACCGTCCGCGGCGGCACCAAGGTGATCGTCTCCGAGACCCGCCCGGTGCCGCTGTGGCAGCACGTGATGGCCGGCAACCGGATGTACGACCTGTTCGCCAACCCGGACCGGGACGGCCGCCCCAAGAACAACCTCAAGAACCCCGGCAAGGCCGTCAACCCCGAGCTGGTCCGGCTCGCCCGCTCCGAACTGGACCGCAACCCGCGCGACCGCTTCGGCCGCGGCCGGGGCCGCTCGATGCCCAACGGCCGTCCCGGCAAGGTCTGGACCCCGGGCCGGGTCGACGTCATCGACCGGCTCGACGCCGAGGGCCTGCTGCCCGCGATCACCTTCATCTTCAGCCGGGCCGGCTGCGAGGCCGCCGTCCAGCAGTGCCTCAGCTCCGGCCTGCGCCTCAACAAGGACTCCGAGCGCGCCCAGGTCCGCGCCATCGTCGAGGAGCGCTGCGCCGACATCCCCGACGAGGACCTGCACGTCCTCGGCTACTTCGAGTGGTTGGACGGGCTGGAGCGCGGCATCGCCGCCCACCACGCCGGGATGCTGCCGCGGTTCAAGGAGGTCGTCGAGGAGCTCTTCGTGAAGGGCCTGGTCAAGGCCGTCTTCGCGACCGAGACCCTGGCGCTCGGCATCAACATGCCCGCCCGCTCGGTGGTCATGGAGAAGCTCGTCAAGTGGAACGGCGAGACCCACGCCGACATCACCCCCGGCGAGTACACCCAGCTCACCGGCCGGGCCGGTCGGCGCGGCATCGACGTCGAGGGCCACGCCGTGGTGCTCTGGCAGCGCGGCCTCGACCCGGAGGCGCTGGCCGGCCTGGCGGGCACCCGCACCTACCCGCTCAAGTCCTCGTTCCGGCCGAGCTACAACATGGCCGTCAACCTGGTCTCCCAGTTCGGCCGGCACCGCTCCCGCGAACTGTTGGAGACCTCCTTCGCCCAGTTCCAGGCCGACCGCTCGGTGGTCGGCATCGCCCGCCAGGTGCAGCGCAACGAGGAGGGCCTGGACGGCTACCGCGAGTCGATGACCTGCCACCTCGGCGACTTCGACGAGTACATGGAGCTGCGCCGCCGACTCAAGGACCGCGAGAACGAGCTGGCCCGCGAGGGCACCAGCCAGCGCCGCGCGGCCGCCATCGAGTCCATCGAGCAGCTCAAGCCGGGCGACGTCATCCACGTGCCCGCCGGCAAGTTCGCCGGCCTCGCGCTGGTCCTCGACCCGGGCCTGCCGCCGGTCAACCGCTCCGGCCGGGGCGGCCCGCGCCACCCCGACTTCCAGGACGGCCCGCGCCCGGTGGTGCTCACCGCCGAGCGGCAGGTCAAGCGGCTCGCGATGATCGACTTCCCGCACCCGGTCGCCGCGATCGAGCGCCTGCGCATCCCCAAGTCCTTCAACCCGCGCAGCCCGCAGTCCCGGCGCGACCTGGCCTCCGCGCTGCGCACCAAGGCCGGCCACCTGGAGCCCGAGCGGTTCCGGCGCGGCCGCGCGGCCGCCGCCGACGACCCAGAGATCACGCGGCTGCGCGCCGAACTGCGCCAGCACCCCTGCCACGGCTGCTCCGACCGCGAGGACCACGCCCGCTGGGCCGAGCGCTACCACCGGCTGCACCGCGACACCGAGCTGCTGGAACGCCGGATGCGCTCCCGCACCCACACCATCGCCCGGACCTTCGACCGGGTCTGCGGGCTGCTCACCGACCTCGGCTACCTGCGGGGCGACACCGTCACCGACGACGGCAAGCGGCTCGGCCGGCTCTACGGCGAACTCGACCTGCTCGCCTCCGAGTGCATCCGCGAGGGCGTCTGGAGCGGCCTGGCCGCCGCCGAACTCGCAGCCTGCGCCTCGGCGTTGGTGTACGAGGCGCGCCAGTCCGACGATGCCGGCGCCCCCCGGGTGCCGGAGGGCGCGGCCAAGGAGGCGCTCGGCAAGATGGTCCGGATCTGGGGCCACCTGGACGCCCTGGAGGAGCAGCACAGGATCAACACCGCCGAGGGCGTCGGCCAGCGCGAGCCCGACCTCGGCTTCGCCTGGGCCGCCTACCGCTGGGCGCTCGGCCACAACCTCGACCAGGTCCTGCGCGACGCCGACATGCCGGCCGGCGACTTCGTCCGCTGGACCAAGCAGCTGATCGACGTCCTCGGCCAGATCCAGGACGCGGCCGGCGAGGACGCCGAACTGCGCAAGACCGCCCGCAAGGCCGTCGACGGCCTGCGCCGCGGCATCATCGCCTACTCCTCGGTGGGTTAGTACGAGCAGCAGGGGCCCGCACGAGATCGCTCGTGCGGGCCCCTGCTGCGTTGCTCAGCGCGCGGCCAGGGCCTCCAGGACGCGGTCGAGGGAGGTGCCCAGGCCCCAGCGGGCGGAGAGGTGTTCCAAGGTCATCGGGTCGAGCGGCTCGGTGGGGAGGGTGGGGTCGAAGTCGGGCAGCGGGGCGTCCTCAGCCACCCGGACCACGGTGGGGGCGACGTCGAGGTAGGCGGCGCCCTCGACGATGTTGCGGCGGCGGGCCGGGGTGAGCTTGGAACCCACGTCCAGCGCCGCGGCGCGGATGGCGGCGAGGTCGCCGTACTCGTTGATCAGCTGGGCGGCGGTCTTCTCGCCGATGCCCTTGACGCCGGGCAGGCCGTCCGACGGGTCGCCGCGCAGGGCCGCCATGTCGGCGTACTGGGCGCCGCGGACGCCGTACTTCTCCAGCAGCAGTGCGTCGTCGGTGACCTGCAGGTTGCCCATGCCCTTGACCGGGTAGAGCACGGTGATCCGCCGGGCGTCGTCCACCAGCTGGAAGAGGTCGCGGTCGCCGGTGACGATCTGCACCGGGCCCTTGGCGCGGGCGGTGAGGGTGCCGATCACGTCGTCGGCCTCGTAGCCGGGGGAACCGACCCGGGCGATGCCCAGGGCGTCGAGCACCTGCTCGATCACCGGGACCTGGGGGGCCAGCGTGTCGGGCACCTCCTCCTCGCCGTCCTCGGCGGCCTCGGCCACCCGGTGGGTCTTGTACGAGGGGACGAGGTCGACCCGCCACCGGGGGCGCCAGTCGGCGTCCATGCAGGCGACGAGTTCGTCGGGGCGGTGGTCGTGGACCAGCCGGGCGATGAAGTCCAGCAGGCCGCGGACGGCGTTGACCGGCTCACCCTGCGGGGAGCGCAGGGTGTCCGGTACGCCGAAGTAGGCCCGGAAGTACAGGCTGGCGGAGTCGAGCAGCATCAGTCGCGGTGCGGTCACGAGTCAGATCATGCCGTACGGGGCCGACTTCTCAGTGCTCGTGCGGTCCAGCGCGGTGCACCGGGCCGTGCGCGTCGGCGCAGTGTTCGGCGGCCGAATCGCCCGGGGCGGCGATCTGGAGCAGCGCGCCCGCCTCGTCCTCGCCGACGTGGTCGACCTGGAGGGTGCTGTGGGTGATGCCGTACTCCTCGGCCAGCCGGCGCTGCAGCGAGCGCCGGACGGCGTGGCAGTCGCCGCCGGGGGTGACCAGGATGTGGGCGGACAGGGCCGGCTGGTTGGAGGTGATCTCCCAGATGTGCAGGTCGTGGATCTCCTCGACCAGCGGCTCGGCGACCAGTCGGTCGGCCACCGTGTCCGGGTCGATCCCGGCGGGGGCGGCCTCCAGGAAGATCCGTCCGGAGTCGCGGACCAGCCCGATGCCGGCCTTGAGCATCAGCGCGACCACGATCAGCGAGGCGATCGCGTCGGCTCGGACGAAGCTGGTGGTCAGCATGATCACACCGGCGACGGCGGTGGCGATGAAGGCGTACAGGTCGGTGAGGACGTGTTGGAAGGCGCCCTCGACGTTCAGCGAGCTGCGGTTGGCCTTCGACATGCACCAGGTGGCGGCCAGGTTGACCACGATCCCGATCAGCGCGGTGATCAGCACCAGCGAGCCGGTGACCTCGGGCGGCTCGATCAGTCGGGTGATCGCCTCGTAGCCCAGCCAGGCCGACAGCACCAGCAGCGTCACGCCGTTGGCCTGCGCGGAGAGGATCTCGGCGCGCTTGAGCCCGTAGGTGTAGCCGCCGCGGGCCGGGCGGGCGGCGAGCCGCATCGCGACCAGGGCCAGCACGATCGAGGCGGCGTCGGTGAGCATGTGCGCCGCGTCGGAGATCAGGGCCAGCGACTGGGCGGCGAAGCCCACCACGACCTCGCCGGCCATGAAGACGACGATCAGGGCGAGGGCGCTGACCAGCCAGCGGCGGTCGGCGTCGGCGGAGACGCCGTGCGAGTGGCCGCCGTGGCCCCCGTGCCCGTGTCCATGCGTGTGGCCCTGGGAGTGCTGGTGGTCATGCGCATGATCATCGTGGGAATGCTCGTGGCCGGCCATCGAAGTCCTCTCTGGACGCACGGGTGGATGGTGACGGGGTGCGATCGCCCCGCACTCGAAGTGAACCGCAGAATCGACAAAGATCCAAAGGCTGTACTGGTGACCGTTGTCGTTGCCGTTCAAGTGCCTCGCGTCGGCCCGGCCCGTGATCGGGTCGCCGGTGGCATAGGCCCAGGTCAGGGCCGTGATCCGGGGGGGACCTGAACGGGTGAGGCGAGCTTGCGCGGCCGTGCGCCGGTCCGCGACGATCACGGCCCGTGAAGATCGCTACCGCGGACTCCTCCCGCTGGCTCTCCGAACTCGAATCGACGGCCGAAGAATTGATGAACCGCCATCTCGTGGCGTCCCGCGAGTGGTTCCCGCACCACCCACCCGCACCGGCGCCCACCTCGCCCCCACCTCCGGCCCCGAGTTCCGCGACCAGGCCGACCGCCTCCTCGGCCCCGACGGCATCCACCCCTCGCCCCACGGCTACGCCGCCCACGCCACGCGGATTCTCCCCGTCCTCCTCGCGGCCGCCGAGCACCTCCGCTCTGCGGCCCCCACCCCGGCCGCCCCGTGACGCTGCCTTCCCCCGCCCCCGCCCCCTCTTCCCATGGGTTCAGCCCAGGGCCACCGCGTCCAGGGCCGCCGCCGTGGCCGCGCGGACGAGGGCCTGCATCACGCGGAGGTCGTCGCCCTGTTCCGGGTGCCACTGGACGCCGACCGTGAAGCCCGGGCCCTCCACGGCCTCGACCGTGCCGTCCGGGGCGAGCGCGCTCACCCGCAGGCCCGCTCCCAGGCGGTCGACGGCCTGGTGGTGGAAGGTGGGGACCTCCAGCTCGCTCTCCGGCAGCAGCCCGCCGAGCAGCGTCCCCGGTACCGGCCGCACCACGTGGGCGCCGTAGACCCCGGGCGATCCGCCGTGCACGTCCACCGCGACCACGTCCGGCAGGTGCTGCACCAGCGTCCCGCCGCAGACCACGTTCAGCACCTGCATCCCCCGGCAGATCCCGAGCACCGGCATCCCCGCCGCCAGGGCACCCCGCAGCAGCGCGACCTCCCAGGCGTCCCGCTCCGGCGAGTCGACCTCCGTCAACGGGTGCGCCGGCTCGCCGTAGTACGCCGGGTCGATGTCCGGCCCGCCGGCGATGACCAGGCCGTCCAGCCGGGCGAGCACCTCGGGGGCGCGTTCGGGGGCGTCGGGCGGCAGGAGGACGGCGATCCCGCCGGAGTTCCGGACGTACGCGGTGTACCGCTCGGGCACCAGGGCGACCCGGCGGCCCCGCCAGTCGCTCCAACTCGCCTCCACCAGGTAGGTGCTGACGCCGATCAAAGGCCTGCGATCCATGGCGCGCATTCTCCTCCCGTACCGGCTGATCCCTCGTCAAGCACGTATATCGGCGCGCCACACCCGTCCGCCCTCTTCCGCCCCACGAGCCGCAGGCCGTACGGTTCGCTGTGACCGCTTGAACTCAAAGAGTGATCGACGGGGAGGGTTCCGCCATGCCCGAGAACGCCGCCGCGGGCTCGCCGCCCCGGCCGCCGCTGACCTTGGACGAGCTGCGCACCCTGGTGGACGCCGGCGAGGTGCACACCGTGGCGCTCTCGTTCACCGACATGCAGGGTCGGCTGCAGGGCAAGCGCTTCGCCGCCCGGTTCTTCCTCGACGAGGTCGCCGAGAAGGGCGCCGAGGCCTGCGACTACTTGCTGGCCGTGGACGTGGACCTGAACACCGTGGACGGTTACGCCTTCTCCTCCTGGGCCACCGGCTACGGCGACTTCGCGATGCGCCCCGACCTCGGCACCCTGCGGCTGACCCCGTGGCAGCCCGGCACCGCCCAGGTCACCGCCGACCTGGCCCGGCACGGCGGCCACCCGGTGGACGCCGCCCCGCGCCAGCTGCTGCGCCGCCAGATCGCGCGGCTCGCCGAGTACGGCCTGGCCGCCGACATCGGCACCGAGCTGGAGTTCCTGGTGTTCCGCGACACCTACGAGCAGGCCTGGCTGGGTGGCTACCGCGGCCTGACCCCGGCGAACCTGTACAACGTGGACTACTCGATGCTGGGCACCGCCCGGATCGAGCCGCTGCTGTCCCGGATCCGCAACGAGATGGCGGGCGCCGGACTGACCGTCGAGTCCGCGAAGGGCGAGTGCAACCTCGGCCAGCACGAGATCGCCTTCCGCTACACCGACGCCCTCACCACCTGCGACCAGCACAGCGTCTACAAGACCGGCGCCAAGGAGATCGCCGCCCAACAGGGCTGCGCGCTCACCTTCATGGCCAAGTACGACGAGCGCGAGGGCAACAGCTGCCACATCCACCTGTCGCTGCGCGACGCGGTGGGCGCCCCCGCCTTCGCCGACCGCGACGGCCGGATGACCGACACCATGCGGCACTTCCTGGCCGGACAGCTCCTCGCGCTGCGCGAGTTCAGCCTGCTGTACGCGCCGAACATCAACTCCTACAAGCGCTACCGCCCCGGCTCCTTCGCCCCGACCGCCGTCGCCTGGGGCCGGGACAACCGCACCTGCGCCTACCGGGTGGTCGGCCACGGCCCGGGGCTGCGGATGGAGAACCGGGTGCCCGGCGGCGACGTCAACCCGTACCTCGCGGTGGCCGGCATGATCGCCGCCGGCCTGTACGGCCTGCAGCGCAAGCTCGACCTGCCCGCGCCCTGCCTGGGCAACGCCTACGCGGTGGAGGAGTACGCCCGGGTGCCAGGATCGCTGCGCGAGGCGGCCGAGTTGTGGTCGGAGAGCGAGCTGGCCCGGTCGGCCTTCGGCGACGACGTGGTCGAGCACTACCTGAACATGGCCCGGGTCGAGCAGGCCGCCTACGACGGGGCCGTCACCGACTGGGAGCGCTACCGATCCTTCGAACGGATGTGAGCCGTGACCGAGCCGACCGGCGGCACCGAGCCGACCAGGAGCACCGTCCGAAACCCCGCCACCGGCGAGGTGCTCGCCACCGTCCCGGACGCCACCGCCGAGCAGCTGGACGCGGCCGTCCAGCGGGCGGTGAAGGCCCAGGCGGGCTGGGCGGTGCTGGCGCCCGGTGAACGCGCCCGGCTGCTGCGCCGGTTCGCCGACCAGGTCGAGGTGCACCTCCCCGAACTGGCCGCCCTGGAGGTGCGCGAGGCCGGCCACACCGTGGGCAACGCCCGCTGGGAGGCCGGCAACGGAGCGGCTTCAAGCAGGTGTGGCAACTCAGAGTTGAGGGACCGGCGGTCGGTGGTCGCCTGATCGGCGGGCTGGGCGTGCAGGTTGTCGGGGGTGCGCAACGTGAACTCGATCCAGCCGGCCATTGCGTGCCAATAGGATGACGGTGTGTCGCGGGATCGAGAAGAAGTCGCGCAAGAGCCAAGCCGACTTCGCATGCGTATCCTGCGGTTTTACCTGCAACGCGGACACCAACGCAGCAACCAACGTCGCGGTAGGACAGGCCGTAAGGCCCCGGAAGGCATCTTCCGGTACCGGAGGGGCAACACCGCGCCAGCGGTCGAGTGCCCGTGAACCTCAACACCCTACCGGTGTTGGAATCTCCCGGCTTCAGCCGGGGGAGGATGTCAAAGCGAGGAGTAGGAGCCCGATGAGCGACAACGACATCGTCTGCCGCCGCCTGGTCGGCCGCACCGCCGTGGTCACCGGGGCGGGCAGCGGGATCGGTCTGGCCGCCGCCCGCCGGCTCGCCTCCGAGGGCGCCAAGGTGGTCTGCGCGGACCTGGACGAGGAGACCGGCCGGGCGGCCGCCAAGGAGGTCGGCGGGCTGTTCGTGCACACCGACGTCACCGACCCGTACATGGTCGAGGCGCTGTTCGACGAGGCGTACGAGACCTGCGGCAGTGTGGACGTCGCCTTCAACAACGCGGGCATCTCGCCGCCGGAGGACGACTCCATCCTGACCACCGGCCTGGACGCCTGGCGCAAGGTCCAGGAGGTCAACCTGACCTCGGTCTACCTGTGCTGCAAGGCCGCGCTGCCGTACATGCGCCGGCACGGGCGGGGCTCGATCATCAACACCGCCAGCTTCGTGGCCCGGATGGGCGCGGCCACCTCGCAGATCTCGTACACCGCCTCCAAGGGCGGGGTGCTGGCGATGTCCCGAGAGCTGGGCGTGCAGTTCGCCCGGGAGGGGATCCGGGTGAACGCGCTGTCGCCCGGGCCGGTGGACACCCCTCTGCTGCGCGAGCTGTTCGCCGAGGACCCGGAGCGGGCGGCCCGCCGGCTGGTGCACATCCCGCTCGGCCGCTTCGCCCGGGCCGAGGAGATCGCCGCCGCGGTGGCCTTCCTGGCCAGCGACGACTCCTCGTTCATCACCGCGAGCGAGTTCCTGGTGGACGGCGGCATCTCCGGGGCGTACGTCACCCCGCTCTAGGCCGTCGGTGGGCCGCCGGTGGGCCGTCGGCGGCTTCTCACCGTAATCTCATCGAAAACCGCGGCAATTCGCGGCTGCGCTGATTTCGCGTTTATCCGGCTGCCCTTAGATTCTGTGGTGTGAGCGAGCAGATTCCAGCCGGGTGGTACCCGGATCCGAAGGACACCACCAGCCACCCGAGGCCGCAGCGCTGGTGGGACGGGCAGGGCTGGACGGCCGACACCCGGCCCGCACCCTCGGACGCCCCGCAGCCGGAGCGCCCGGCCGCCGCGGCTCCGGAGCCGGGAGCGGCGGAGCAGCCCACGGTGCTGGAGGGCGAGGTCCTGGACAGCGGCCCGACGGTCCGCTACCCGGAGCCGCCGCCCTTCGGTGCCGCCTACGGCTCCTACGGCGAGCCCGCCAAGTCGCCGCGCAAGGCCTGGCGCAAGCCCTCCAAGCTGGTGGCGGCGACCGCCGTCGCGGCCCTGCTCGGGCTGGGCGCCGGCTCGGGGATCACCTACCTCGCGATGGACGGCCACGACAAGGACCGCACCCAGCCCAGCGCCCGGCAGCTGCCCGCGCCGAACGGCGACGCGGGGCCGTTCGACGGCCTCCCGGGCCTCGGCGGCGGCAACGGCGGCAAGGGTGGTGGCGGAAACGGCGGCGGGAAGTCCAAGCCGGGCGCCGGGAAGGCGGTCGACCTGGTGAACAAGCTCACCCTGCCGGTCCCCTCCGGCTGGCAGGCCGACCAGACCCCGGACGGCTACGCCGAGATCATCATCGGACCGTACAAGTGCGCGGACGGCACCAGCTCGTGCACCCTCGGCGGGGTGACCACCGGCCGGATCGACGGCGGCGGCACCGACGCCCAGGCGGCGGCCAAGGCGGACATCGAGAAGGTCGCCAAGGAGTCGTACAGGGACAGCACCGGGCACCAGGAGCTCAAGTCCGAGGCCGTGAAGGTCAACGGGCAGGACGGCTACCTGGTCCGCTGGAAGGTGGACGCGGCCAAGGGCAACAACGGCTACGTGCAGACCGTGGTCTTCCCGTCCACCGACGGCAAGGCGCTGGTCGCGGTGCGCTTCGGCTTCGACATCGCCGACAAGGCGCCGGACGTCGCCCTGATGGACACCATCGTCAAGGGCATCGCCGACTTCAAGGGCAAGATCCCGCCCATCCCCGGCCTCCCGGGGATGCCGGGCGGCGGGTCCGGTGGCTCGGGCAGCTCGGGCAGTCCTGACGGTTCGGGCAGTCCTGACGGTTCGGGGAGCCCCGACGGCTCGGGGACCGAGACCACCTGAGCCCCCGCTCCTCACACCGCGGCGGCCCACCCGGGAGGAATTCCTCCCGGGTGGGCCGCCGCGGTGT
>NZ_JBHTTU010000021.1:15711-30878 GCF_042794375.1 Kitasatospora sp. NPDC056531
AGCACCCCAAGGGGCGCTTCTTCCCGAGTTCCCCCCCCCCGCCTTTCATCCCGGCACCTCGACGGAGCCGCGGAACCGGACCGGACGGGGGTGGGCCGGCCCGGCCCCGCATCCGGCGTCAGGAGTCGCGTCGAACAGCCTCGACACGACGGCGCCGGAGCACCATGCCCGCCCAGGCGACGCCGAGCGCGGCGGCACCGGCCAGCAGCAGCGGACCGGTGGCCGAGGTGCCGGCCACGGCCGCGGCGGTGGCCGCGATCGGCTGGCCTGCGGGGGCGTTCGGGTCCCCGCCGTGGCCGTGGTGGGCGACCGTGGACCTGGGGGCGTCGGCGGCGATCTGCGCGTCGCTGGGTGCGGCCGGGGCGGCGAGCGAGGAGGCGGCCGGAGCGCCCGCGGTGGTGGGCGTGCCGAAGTCGACGTCGGAGCAGCTGTAGAACGCCTCCGGGCTGTCGCTGCGCTGCCAGATCATGTACAGCAGCTGGCGGCCGGTGCGCTGCGGCAGGGTGCCCGAGTAGGTGTAGTACCCGTTGACGGCGGTGCGGTCGACCTGCACCTGGGCCACCGGGGTCGGGTCGAGGTCCGACCACTTCAGCGGCTTGGTCGGGTCGTAGCTCGGCTTGGTGAGGTAGACGGTCTGGGTCCCGACGTGCGGTGCGGTGGTGCGGAACTGGAAGGTGAAGCTGCCCGCGCTGACCGGGGTGGCCGGCCAGTCGGTGCGCGGCCAGTCCAGCGCCGCGTACTTGTCCCGGTTGGCCGAGCAGAGCCTGCCGTCCGGGATCGGCGCCTGGTGGTTCCCGGCGGCGTTGGCGATGTTGACCTCGTTCCAGTCGTACAGCGGCTGGGTGCCGCTCGCCGCGACGAGGTCCTTGCAGACCTGCGACACCGGGTGCTCCGGGCCCTCGGCGTAGCAGGCGGCGACCCGGCTGACGGGGTTGGTCATCGTGCCGTGGGCGCTGGCGGTACCGGCGGTGGTCGCGGCCGCCGCGAGCACCGCGGCGCCGACCACGCCGACGGACAGGGCACTTCGCTTGATGGACATGGGGTGGGGACTCCTTGACCGTCGTTCCGGGCGGGTGTGGGGGAGGGCGGACACGCCTGCCCGTTCGGGGGCCGCCCGGCCCGGATCGCGGGCCCCGGCCAGAGCGTAGGATTGGTCTGGACCAAATGGCAATGGCCGTGCGTGCCGGGCTTATTGACGGACTGTAGGCCCCGGAGCAGCGCAAAGGCCCGATGGAGCACCGGGGTTAGGTGGTCCATCGGGCCCGCTTAAGGCTCGGGAAAGGTCAGAAGTTCAGGTTGCCGTTGATCGTGTCGGCCTGGACGACCTTGCCCTGGCCGACCTGGATGACGGAGCCGTGGACGGTCATGTCCTTGAGCTCGTTGTGGATCACGGTGGACGGCTGCTCCGTCGACTTCGGCGTGAACTCGTCGAGGATCTGCCGGAGTCGGGTAGCTGCTTCCGGGTTGTTCTGCAGCACCAGGCGCAGTCGCCGCTGCCACTGGGGAACTTGGGCGTCGCGGGTCTCCGGGGCCTCGGCGATCTCGCGCTGGATCTCGTCCAGCTCCTGCGTCACCTCCTCCTCCCGGTCCCGTCCGAACAGGGCTGCGAAGCGCGGTTTGACCCGCGCCCAGGCCTCGGTGACCATCAGGCCGACCAGTGCGGTCGCGCCCCTCGTCGCAAGCTCCGCGATCTCGGCTTCCATGCCGCTCCCTCATCACTGCCGCAGTGTCGTCCCCACGGTAGGCCACCGGCCGACGGTCCGTCAGAGGAAGGCCTTCCCCTCGCCGCGGTAGGTCGGCACGGTGCGGACGATCCGGTCGCCCTCGATCAGGTGCAACTCCGCGAAGCGCTCGCACAGTTCGCCCGCCTTGGCGTGCCGGAACCAGACCCGGTCGCCGATCAGCAGGTCGTCCGCGGCCGAGCCGAGCAGCGGGGTCTGCACCTCGCCGGCGCCCTCCATCGGGTCGTAGCGCAGCCCCGGCGGCAGGTACGGCACCGGCGAGCGGTCCGGCCCGGCCGCGCCGGAGGCCGGGTAGCCGCCGCCGAGCACCGTCACCACCCCGACCCCGGGGCGGCGCACCACCGGCTGGCCGAACAGGGCGGCCGGACGGCCCCGGAACACGCGGTAGTTGTCGAACAGCTGCGGCTGGTACAGCCCGGAGCCGGCCGCCACCTCGGTGACGGCCTGCTCGGCCACGGTGGACTCCACGCTGCCGGTGCCGCCGCCGTTGACGAACTCCAGCTCGGCCACCTGGCGCAGCCGCCGGACCGCCGCCGCGCGCCGCTCGGCCAGTTCGGCCCGGGCCCGGCCCTGCATCAGCCGGATCAGCTGCGAGCGCACCGGCCGCCCCGGCACCCGGTCGCCCACCCCGGCGATGTGCCCCTCGTACGCCATCAGGCCGACCACCCGGAAGCCCGGGCGGCGCTGGACGGCTTCGGCGAAGGCGCCCAGTTCCTCCGCGGTGCGCAGCGGCGAGCGCCGGGCGCCCACCCGGACCCGCCCGCCGAGCAGGTGCAGCGCGGTGTCCAGCTCCAGGCAGACCCGCACCTCGGCGTCGCCGGAGCGCGCCTTGTCGATCAGGTCCAGCTGGGCCAGGTCGTCCAGGACGACGGTGATCCCGCTGGCCAACTCCGGATCGGCGGTGAGCTCGGCGTAACCGTCCCGGTCGGTGGAGGGGTAGGCGAGCAGGACGTCGCGCACGCCGGTGCGGGCGAGCCAGAGCGACTCGCCCAGGGTGAAGCTCATCACCCCGAGGAAGCCGTCCACGGTCAGCGCCCGGTCCAGCAGTGCCCGGCAGCGCAGCGACTTGCTGGCCACCCGGATCGGTTTCCCGCCGGCCCGGCGCACCAGGTCGGCGGCGTTGGCGTCGAAGGCGGCGAGGTCGACCACGGCCACCGGCCCGTCCAGGTGGGCGGTGGCCCGGTCGTACCGGTGGCGGTCGGAGACGGGGGCGGGTGCATCGAGGATGACCATGCGCGCAGGGTGCCACAAGGCGCTACCGGTGGGTAGGGCCTGGCTCTTGGATTTTGTCGGCCCCGGCAAGGATCCAAGGGCCAGGCCCTGTGGGCGCGTGCGGGGAAATACGGGCGGTGGCCCGCGGTGGCATAGGGTCGGCCGGGTGGACCGCAAAGACTTCTCCAACCCGGCGTTCGTCGGCAAGAGCATCCCGAATCCCGGCTTCTCCGACGACGACGGCACGGCGGACCCGGCGCTGACCGCGGCCCTCGCCCGCTGGTCGCAGGACCGTACGGCCGAGCCCGAGGTGCTGGCGGCGCTGACCCCGACCCGGCTGATGGTCCCGATCGTCGCCCTCCTCGGCGAGGTCGAGGTGGACGAGCACGGACACAAGCACGACAAGAGCAGCGACATGGCCGTCCCGGTGCTGGAAGCCCCGGACGGGCGCCGCGCGCTGCCGGCCTTCACGTCGCTGGAGACGCTCACCCGCTGGCGGGCCGACGCCCGCCCGGCACCGACGGCGGCCCCGCAGGCCGCGATGGTCGCCTTCTCCGAGCGTGCCGACACCCTGCTGGTCGACCCGGCCGGGCCGGTGCCCTTCCTGCTGACCGGAGCCCGGCTGCGGGCGTTGGCGGAGAACCGTCCGTACCTGCCGCCGGTGACGGACCCGGAGGTGCGCGAGGCGGTCCGGGCGCTGCTGGCGGCCGAGCCGCAGGTGGTCAGCGGGCTGCTGGCGCCGTCGGAGGACTCGGACGGGGTGCTCGCGGTGGTGTTCGACCCGGCGCTGGACCAGGCGGGGCTGCAGGAGGCCGCGCAGCGGGTCGGCCGGGCGGTGGCCGGGGACCCGCTGCTGCGGGTGCGGCTGGACCGGGGGCTGGACCTCGCGGTGCTCCCGGCGAGCGCGCAGTTGCCGGGGGAGCCGCTGTACCGGCGGTAGAAGCGAACGGGGCACCCACCGAATTCGGTAGGTGCCCCAGGAGGATCGGATCCACCCCCGAAATTTCGGGGGTGGATCCGATCGATCTCAGCTGTAGACCGGCCCGGTGAACTTCTCGCCCGGCCCGGTGCCCGGCGCGTCCGGCACGATGGAGGCCTCGCGGAAGGCCAGCTGCAGCGAGCGCAGGCCGTCCCGCAGCGGGGCCGCGTGGAAGTTGCTGATCTCGGGGGCACCGGCGGTGACCAGCCCGGCGAGCGCGGTGATCAGCTTGCGGGCCTCGTCCAGGTCCTTGTCCTTCTCGCCGCCCTCGGCGAGGCCGCACTTGACCGCGGCCGCGCTCATCAGGTGCACCGCGACGGTGGTGATCACCTCGACGGCCGGGACCTCGGCGATGTCGCGGGTGAGGTCGTCGAAGCCGATCGCGTCGTCGTCCGCGCCGGAGTTCTGGGTGGGCTCGCTGCTCAAGGGTGGCTCGTTCCTTCGTGCCGGGTGGGTACACGTGGAGCGTACAAGGGGCGTGTGAGGCGCGGGAAAGGGCAGTGCGCCGGGGCGGAATAGCGTTCGACTCCCCGGCGCTGTATGCTTCGAGACTGACCGGCCGGGATCCCTTATGGGCACCTGGCCAGCAAGTGGAGGCTCCACTGCAAGGAGGCCCGAGAGGGCAACCGCGAAAGTCTCCCACCTGATCGGCCTCGCGGTCGACGGGTCCGGTCCGCGACGGGCGCCACGGCGCCGAGTCGCCGCAGCGCCCCTCACCGGGTGCCGCCCCCGGTTGTGTGGAGCCCCGCTTGTACCGAGCGGGGCTTTTTTCGTGTCGCGGTGCACGCGGTGCCGAGAGGTACCGGGCAGCGCAGCTCGAATGAAGCCCCGCCCAGTGGTCGAGTCCACTACGTGCGACCGCCGTCCGACGGCCGCATCGCAGAAGGTGCAACCGAGGAGGCCCCATCAGCACCGAGCCCCGCATCAACGACCGGATTCGCGTCCCGGAGGTGCGACTCGTCGGTCCCAGCGGCGAGCAGGTCGGCATCGTGCCGCTTGCCAAGGCGCTGGAGCTCGCGCAGGAGTACGACCTCGACCTGGTCGAGGTCGCGGCGACCGCCCGGCCGCCGGTGTGCAAGCTCATGGACTACGGCAAGTTCAAGTACGAGTCGGCCATGAAGGCCCGTGAGGCGCGCAAGAACCAGGCGCACACGGTCATCAAGGAGATGAAGCTCCGGCCGAAGATCGACCCGCACGACTATGACACCAAGAAGGGTCACGTCGTCCGGTTCCTCAAGCAGGGCGACAAGGTCAAGATCACGATCATGTTCCGTGGTCGTGAGCAGTCCCGCCCCGAGCTGGGCTTCCGTCTGCTGCAGCGGCTCGCCGACGACGTCCAGGAGCTGGGCTTCGTCGAGTCCTCGCCGAAGCAGGACGGCCGGAACATGATCATGGTTCTTGGCCCGCACAAGAAGAAGACCGAGGCGATGGCCGAGGCCCGCGCCCTCGCGGACGCCCGCAAGGCCGAGCGACTGGGCCGGACCCCCGGCTCCGACGCCGCCCCCGAGGACGACGACGCGGTGGCCGAGGACCTGGTGGCCGACGACGCCGTGACCGAGGCGCAGGACGCCCCGGTCGAGGCGCCGGCCACCGAGGCCGAGGCTCCGGTCGAGCAGCCGGCCGCCTCCCAGGGCGCCTGAGCCGACACCGGCTCGGGGCAGTCCGGGAGACCGGCCCCCTAGGGTGACAGGGCGTCCCGCCCGGTCACCGCAGATCCATCCAGTTCACGCCCGCGCGGCACAGGTTGCGCGGGCGTGAACGGGACCGACGAGGAGATACGGCGAAATGCCGAAGCAGAAGACGCACAGTGGCGCCAGCAAGCGCTTCAAGATCAGTGGCTCTGGCAAGGTGCTGCGCGAGCGCGCCGGCCGCCGCCACCTCCTGGAGCACAAGCCCTCGACGCTGACCCGCAAGCTGGCCGGGACGGTCGAGATGGCCCCCGCTGACGCCAAGAAGATCAAGAAGCTTCTCGGCAAGTGATCGCCCTCCCGCCCGGCGTGAGCCGGTGCGGGGCAGCTGATCCTTCCCGACCCATTCGAATGACGGACCACGTGAAGTAGTCCGTGGTCCTACCCAAGGAGTAATCAAGTGGCACGCGTCAAGCGGGCAGTCAACGCCCACAAGAAGCGCCGGGTCATCCTGGAGCGCGCCAGCGGCTACCGTGGCCAGCGCTCGCGCCTGTACCGCAAGGCCAAGGAGCAGGTCACCCACTCGCTGGTCTACAACTTCAACGACCGCAAGAAGCGCAAGGGCGACTTCCGTCAGCTGTGGATCCAGCGCATCAACGCTGCGGCCCGTGCCAACGGCATCACCTACAACCGCTTCGTGCAGGGCCTGAAGGCCGCCAGCGTCGAGATCGACCGCAAGATGCTGGCCGACCTGGCCGTCAACGACCCGGGTGCGTTCGCCTCCCTGGTCGAGGTCGCCCAGAAGGCGCTGCCGGCCGACGTGAACGCCCCGAAGGCTGCCGCGGACGCCGCCTGATCTTCCGAGATCGGTTGAGCTCTGACCGGACCCGCAGGCTCTCCTGCGGGTCCGGTTCTGCGTTCCGCCCCCAAGCACCTCCAGAGTCAGCACCTCCAGAGTCAGCGCCTCCAGAGAACGAGACCATGCCGAGCACCGACACCCCCCTGCTCACCTCCCTGCGCTCGCCGCGCGTCGTCGCCGCCCGCCGGCTGGCCAAGCGGAACCAGCGCACCAAGGAGCGCCGCTTCCTGGCCGAGGGCCCGCAGGCCGTCCGGGAGGCCGTCGCCTTCGGCAAGCTGCCGGGGACGGCCGAGCACGCGGTGGTCGAGGTGTACGTGGGCCTGGAGGCCGCTGAGCGGCACGCGGACATCGTCGAGGCCGCCCTGGCCGAGGGACTGCCGGTGCTGACCGCCACCGACGAGGTGATCGCCGGGATCTGCGACACGGTGACCCCGCAGGGCATCGTGGCGCTCTGCCGCTTCATCGACACCCCGTTCGCCGAGGTGCTCAAGGCCCGGCCGAAGCTGGTGGCGATCCTCGCCCACGTGCGCGACCCCGGGAACGCCGGTACCGTGCTGCGCACCGCCGACGCGGCCGGTGCGGACGCCGTGGTGCTCACCGACGCCTCGGTGGACCTCTACAACCCGAAGGCCGTCCGGGCCTCCGTCGGCAGCCTGTTCCACCTGCCGGTGGCGGTCGGCGTGCCGGTCGAGGAGGCGGTCGGGAAGCTGCGCGAGGCCGGGATCCGGGTGCTCGCCGCGGACGGCGCGGGGGAGCGCGACCTGGACCAGGAGCTCGACGAGGGCACCCTGGGCGCGCCCGGCGCGTGGGTGTTCGGCAACGAGGCGTGGGGGCTCCCGGAGGAGACCCGTGCGCTCACCGACGAGGTCGTGCGCGTCCCGATCCACGGGCACGCCGAGAGCCTCAATCTGGCCACCGCCGCAGCCGTCTGCCTGTACGCCTCCGCCCGGGCGCAGCGTTCGCCCGGCGGCTGCCGCTCGAACGGCTGACACGCCCCGGGCGCGCCGCGTTCTCACGCTGCAAGCCCTACTGTCGGGGCCTGCGAGGCGCTAGGGTCTGCCTCGGTGGGGGGAACGGCACGGTGGGTAATCGGGGAGGCAACCCATGGTCGGCAGCGGGCCCGAGCTCGACCCGGACGACCTGCCGGACGGCCTGGTGGTCGCCGACGCGCTGGGCCGGGTGGTCTGCTTCAACCGGGCCGCGGCCCGGCTCACCGGCGTGCTCCCGGCGGCCGCGCTCGGCAGCGCGCTGGAGGACGTCCTGCCGCTGGAGGACCTGGACGGCCGCCGCTGGTGGCAGCTGACCGACCCGTACGGCGGCCTGGCCGTCCGCACCGGCCAGCCCGAGCGCAACCTGCTGCTGCCCGGCGGCCGTGAGGTGCTGGTCTCCGCGCGCTACGTCCGCACCGAGCCCGGCGGGCCGCTGGAGCGCCTGGTGATCGCCCTGCGCGGCACCGAGGCCCGGCGTCGCACCGAGCGCAGCCACGCCGAGCTGATCGCCACCGTCGCCCACGAGCTGCGCTCCCCGCTGACCAGCGTCAAGGGCTTCACGGCCACGCTGCTGGCCAAGTGGGAGCGGTTCACCGACGGGCAGAAGCGGCTGATGCTGGAGACCGTGGACGCGGACGCCGACCGGGTCACCCGGCTGATCGCCGAGCTGCTGGACATCTCCCGGATCGACGCCGGGCGGCTGGAGCTGCGCAAACAGGTGGTCGACCTGGCGGCGGCGGTGCGCCGGCACGTCGAGCGCAAGGTCGCCACCGGCATCCCGGAGGAGCGCTTCGACATCCGGATCAGCGAGCCGCTGACGGTGCTGTGGGCGGACCCGGACAAGGTCGACCAGGTGCTGGCCAACCTGCTGGAAAACGCGGTGCGCCACGGCGAGGGAACTGTCACGATCGAGGTGGCACCGGCCAAGGAGGTCGTCGAGGCGCCCGTCTGGGAGCGCTCCGGCACCCCGCCCCGCATCGTGGAAGGCACCGCGGTCACCGTGAGCGACGAAGGAAGCGGCATTCCCGAGGAGTCGATGCCGCGCGTCTTCACCCGCTTCTGGCGGGGCTCCAAGCGCGGTGGCACCGGCCTCGGGCTCTATATCGTCAAGGGCATCGTGGAGGCCCACGGCGGCTCGATCCGGGTCGACCGCGCGCCCGGCGGCGGAGCCAGGTTCCGATTTATCCTGCCCGCCGGCATCCCTGACTTCATGCTCTGAGCAGCCCCTGAGGTCGGCCCCGGACGGGCTTGACGGCAGCCGCGCTACGCGCTGCGACTACACTCGACCTTTGGCGTTGTGGGACGCCCTGTGCGGCTGTGCCGCGGACACCCCTCTTCCCCGTCGTACGGAGAAACGGCTGCCCGTGCCCCGGCCACGCCGGGCGTAGCGCAAAGGCGAGCCACCCTTACCTGAGCACGGACGAGCAGGAGCACGGGAAAGATAGAGATGTCGGCACCCAACAAGTCGTACGACCCCGTCGAGGTCGAGGCCCTCAAGCCCGAGGTGGTGGAGCAGGCGCGGAACGAGGCGATCGCCGCCTTCGCCGCCGCCGGCACCCTGGACGAGCTGAAGCAGGCCAAGGTCGCCCACACCGGCGACCGCTCCGCGCTCTCGCTCGCCAACCGCGAGATCGGCGCCCTCCCGCCGCACGCCAAGGCCGCCGCCGGCAAGCTGATCGGTCAGGCCCGCGGCGCCGTCAACCAGGCGCTCGCCAAGCGGCAGGCCGAGCTGGAGGCGGAGCGGGACGCCCGCGTGCTGGTCGAGGAGGCGGTGGACGTCACTCTGCCGTACGACCGTGCCCCGCGCGGCGCCCGGCACCCGCTGACCACGATGGCCGAGCGCATCGAGGACACCTTCGTCGCGATGGGCTACCAGGTCGCCGAGGGCCCCGAGGTCGAGGCCGAGTGGCTCAACTTCGACGCCCTCAACCTGGGCCCGGACCACCCGGCCCGCTCGATGCAGGACACCTTCTTCGTCCAGGCCCCGGACGGCTCCGCCGACTCCGGCGTGGTGCTGCGCACCCAGACCTCCCCGGTCCAGGCCCGCACCATGCTCGACCGCGAGCCCCCCATCTACGTGGTCTGCCCGGGCCGGGTCTACCGGACCGACGAGCTGGACGCCACCCACACCCCGGTGTTCCGCCAGGTCGAGGGTCTCGCCGTCGACGAGGGCATCACCTTCGCCGACCTCAAGGGCACCATCGAGGTGCTGGTCGAGAAGCTGATCGGCGGCGGCCTGGAGCTGCGCTGGCGCCCCTCGTACTTCCCGTTCACCGAGCCGAGCGCCGAGATCGACCTGCAGTGCTTCGTGTGCCGCGGCGAGAGCGTCGGCAACCCGGACCGCCCGTGCCGCACCTGCTCCTCCGAGGGCTGGATCGAGCTCGGCGGCTGCGGCGTGGTCAACCCGCGGGTGCTGGTCGCCTGCGGCGTGGACCCGGACCGCTACAGCGGGTTCGCCTTCGGCCTGGGCCTGGAGCGGATCCTGATGAACCGTCACAACGTCGCCGACATGCGCGACATGGTCGAGGGTGACGTGCGTTTCACCCTCCCGTTCGGGATGGAGATCTGATGCGCGTCCCGCTTTCCTGGCTGCGCGAGTACGTCGATCTGCCGGCCGGCGAGACCGGCCGTGACGTGGCCGAGCGCCTGGTCCGGGCCGGCCTGGAGGTCGAGACCGTCGAGCAGCTCGGCGGCGACCTCAAGGGCCCGCTGGTGGTCGGCGAGGTGCTCTCCATCGAGGAGCTGTCCGGCTTCAAGAAGCCGATCCGGCACTGCTACGTCAACGTCGGCGACGCCAACGGCACCGGCGAGCCGCAGGAGATCGTCTGCGGCGCGACCAACTTCGCCGTCGGCGACAAGGTCGTGGTCGTGCTCCCGGGCGCCGTTCTGCCCGGCCCGTTCCCGATCGCGGCCCGCAAGACCTACGGCCACACCTCGGCCGGCATGATCTGCTCCGCCCGCGAGCTGGGAATGGGCGACGACCACAACGGCATCATCGTGCTCCCGCCGGAGTACGAGCCCGGCACCGACGCCATCGAGCTGCTCCAGCTGGTCGACGAGGTGCTCGACATCGCCGTCACCCCGGACCGCGGCTACTGCCTGTCCATGCGCGGCGTGGCCCGTGAGGCCGCCGCCGCGTACGGGCTGCCGCTGGCCGACCCGGCGCTGCTCGACGTGCCGCCGGCCAACTCCTTCGGCTACCTGGTCAAGGTCAACGACCCGGTCGGCTGCGACCGCTTCGTGGCCCGTACGGTCGTCGGCGTCGACCCGACCGCCAAGTCCCCGATCTGGCTGCAGCGCCGCCTGCAGAAGGCGGGCATCCGCCCGATCTCGCTGACCGTCGACATCACCAACTACGTGATGCTGGAGGTCGGCCAGCCGCTGCACGCCTACGACAAGCAGCGCGTGGACGGCCCGATCACGGTCCGCCGGGCCGAGCCGGGCGAGACCCTCACCACCCTCGACGGCGTGCAGCGCAAGCTGTCCGTCGAGGACCTGCTGATCTGCGACGACAGCGGCCCGATCGGCCTGGCCGGTGTCATGGGCGGCGCCTCGACCGAGATCCTCGACCCGGCCGCCGGTCCGGGCACCACCGAGGTGATCATCGAGGCGGCGCACTTCGCCCCGGTCGTCATCGCCCGCGCCGCCAAGCGGCACAAGCTGCCCTCCGAGGCGTCCAAGCGCTTCGAGCGCGGCGTCGACCCGGAGGCGGCCCGCGCCGCCGCCCAGCGCGCCGTCGACCTGCTCGTGCTGATCGCCGGCGGCACCGCCGAGGCCGGGGTCACCGACATCGCCGGCCCGCACCCGGTGCGCACCATCCTGATCCCCGCCGACCTGCCCGACAAGGTCGCCGGCACCGAGTACGGCCGCGAGACCGTCACCCGGCGCCTGCAGGAGATCGGCTGCTCCGTCGCGGGCGCCGACACCCTGGAGGTCACCCCGCCGACCTGGCGGCCCGACCTCACCGACCCGTACGACCTCGCGGAGGAGGTCATCCGGCTGGAGGGCTACGACAACGTCCCCGCCCGGATGCCCGACGTGCCGCCGGGCAAGGGCCTGACCGAGGCCCAGCGGACCCACCGCCGGATCGGCGTGGCGCTGGCCGCAGCCGGCTACGTCGAGGTCAACAACTACCCGTTCCTCGGCGAGGCCGCCTTCGAGGCGCTCGGCCTGGAGGCGGACGACCGGCGCCGCCGCACGGTGAAGCTGGTCAACCCGCTCAACGACGAGGAGCCGGCGCTGCGCACCACGCTGCTGCCGGGCCTGCTCGGCGCGCTGCGCCGCAACGTCGGCCGGGGCAACACCGACCTGGCGGTCTTCGAGACCGGCACCGTCTTCCTGCCCAAGGACGAGCTGACCGTGGCCCCGCGCCCGGCCGTCGACCACCGGCCCAGCGACGAGGAGCTGGCCGCCCTGGACGCCGCGCTGCCGGACCAGCCGCGTCGGGTCGCCGTCGCCCTCGCGGGCGAGCGGCTGCCGTCCGGCTGGTGGGGCAAGGGCGACCAGGCCTCCTGGGCGGACGCCGTCGAGGCGGCCCGTACGGTGGCCCGTGCGGCCGGCGTCGAGCTGACCGTCCGCCAGGGGCAGCAGGCGCCCTGGCACCCGGGCCGCTGCGCCGAGCTGGTCGTCGCCGGCACCGACCGGGTGGTCGGCCACGCGGGTGAGCTGCACCCGCGCGTGGTCAAGGCGCTCGGGCTGCCGGCCCGGACCGCGGCCGCGGAGGTCGACATCGACCTGCTGACGGCGGACGGCGCCGGACGCGTCAACGGCCCGGCGGTCTCCGGCTTCCCGGTGGCCACCCAGGACGTCGCGCTGATCGTCGACACCGCCGTCCCGGCCGCCGAGGTCGAGGCCGCGCTGCGCACGGGCGCGGGTGAACTGCTGGAGGCCATCCGGCTGTTCGACGTGTTCACCGGCGAGCAGGTCGGCGAGGGCAAGAAGTCGCTGGCCTACGCGCTGCGCTTCCGCGCCGCCGACCGCACCCTGACCGCCGACGAGGCAACCGCCGCCCGCGAGGCCGCCGTCGCCGAGGCCGTCACCCGCACCGGCGCCGTGCTCCGCGGCGCCTGAGCACGGGCACGCCGTAGGGCGTGAGGGGCCCCGCCCGGACCACTGGTCCGTGCGGGGCCCTTTTGCGTTTTCTTGGGTTGACGACCCGTCACCGCGCCCACTTAACTCATTAACTATGGAACTAGATAAAGGTGCTGACCGGCCCTCTCCGATCGAGTTCCGCCTGGACCCGGCCTCCGGCGTCCCGACCTACCTGCAACTCGTGCAGCAGGTCGAACAGGCGTTGCGGATGGGCTGGTTGGCGGAGGGGGACCGGCTGCCCCGGGTGCGAGAGGTGGTCGCCGGCCTGGCGATCAACCCGAACACCGTGCTCAAGGCCTACCGGGAGCTGGAACACCGGGGTCTGGCGGTCGGCCGCCGCGGCCAGGGGACCTTCGTGCGGGGGCTGCCCGCCGGGGTGGTGCCCCTGCGTGAACGGGCCGCGCTGCGGCGGGGGTTGCTGGAGTGGATGCGCTCGGCGCGGGTCGCCGGGTTGGACGAGGGGGGGATGGTCGCGGTGTTCGAGGACGCGCTGCGCGACCTGCGCGAGGGGCGCGACGGGGTGGTGGCCTGATGGCGGCGGACACGGTGATCGACTGCGGCGGGATCGGCAAGCGCTACCGCCGCTCCTGGGCCCTGCGGGACTGCCATCTCGCCGTCCCCGCCGGGAACGTGGTGGCCCTGGTCGGCCCGAACGGCGCCGGCAAGACCACGCTGCTCAGCCTGGCGGCCGGCCTGACCCTGCCCAGCGAGGGCGCGATGACCGTCCTCGGCGACCAACTCCCGGGCTCGCCACGGGCCCTGGACCGGATCGGTTTCGTCGCCCAGAACGCCGCGCTCTACCCGGGCCTGCCCGTGCGCGACCTGCTCGCGATGGGCCGCCACCTCAACCGGCGCTGGGACGACGCCCGGGCGCGCACCCACCTGGAGGGCCTCGGCATCCCGCTGGACCGCAAGTACGGTCGGCTCTCCGGCGGTCAGCAGGCCCAGGTCTCGCTCGCCCTGGCCCTCGCCAAGCGGCCCGAACTCCTGCTGCTGGACGAGCCGTTGGCCGCGCTCGATCCGCTCGCCCGGCACGACTTCATGTCTGTGTTGCTCACCGCGGTGGCCGAGGACGGCCTCTCGGTGATGTTCTCCTCGCACGCCGTCAACGAGCTGGAGCAGAGCTGCGACTACCTGGTGGTGCTGACCGGAGGCCGGGTCCAGGTGACGGGGGAGGTGGACGACCTGCTGGCCGGCCACCGGATGCTCACCGGCCCGACCGCCGAGGCGGACGCGGTCGCCGAGCGGCTGCCCGTGGTCCGCGACCGCCGGGCCGGCACCCAGTCCCACCTGTTGGTCCGCACCGGCGGCGTGGACGCCCCGGTCTCCGGCGAGTGGCGCCAACAGCGCATCGGCCTGGAGGAGTTGGTGCTCGCCTACCTGCGCGAGCCGACCGCCTCCGCCCTGCCCGGCCCGCGCGGGGCCGTCCGTACGAACCAGAAGGTACCGTCATGAGCGCCACCACTCTCGCCCCGCCCCGCTCCGCCGTGCTGCGGGCCGCCGGGCTGCGCCACCGGCCCGCGCTGCTGATGCTGATCACTGTGATGGGCGTCGTCTCCCTGGCCCTGCTGCTGCACGGCTGGTACCTGCACGACGCTCTGGACCGCACGGGCGCGGGTACCTGCGATCCGAGCACCGCCGCCTGCGTGGCCACCTTCAAGCGGTTCCTCCACCAGTACGCCGACAGCATGCCGATGCTCGGCAGCGTGGTCTACATCCTCGGCGGCGTGTTCGGGGCGTTCCTCGGGGGCCCGCTGCTGGCACGGGAGTTCGAGCACGGCACGGTGCGCTTCGCCTGGACCCAAGGGGCCGGGCGGACCCGCTGGACGGCGGGCGGCCTGGTGCTGGGCGGCGCGGTGCTGGCCGTGCTGGCGGCGCTGTTCGGGCTGGTGCTGCGCTGGTGGAACGCACCGCTGACGCGCATGGGCGGACAGTTCCACCCGGACCTCTTCGTGGCGGCGCCGCCGGCGCTGATCGGCCGGGTGCTGGTGGCCTTCGGGGTCGCGGCGCTGGCCGGCGCGGTGCTGCGCCGCACCGTGCTCGCGGTGGGCCTCGGTCTGGCGGCCTCGGTCGCCCTGCTCTTCCTGGCCGTGGCCGTGCGCCCGCACTACATGACTCCGCTGGAGGGGCCGGTCCACGCCATGAGTTCCCTGGCGGTGGACGACCGCTGGGTGTTGAGCGTCTGGTACTCGGACCCGGCCGGGAACCGGATCTCCGAGGCCGATTTCGACAACCTGGGCCGCAGCTACGACGACCTGCAGTCGCTGGTGCGCGACGGCGGTTACACCATGCACGAGGTGTACCAACCGGCCGACCGGTTCTGGCCGTTCCAGTGGATCGAGTTCGGCTGGACGACCCTGCTGGCCGTGGCGCTGTGCGTGGCGGCGGTGTGGTGGGTGCGCCGCCGGGCCGTCTGACGGAGAGGTTGAGGAGGGTGTGTCAAAACCCTTGCGGCGGCAGGACTGGTGGGCGCTAATTTCCCGTTAGGAAAGTTTCCTAACCCCCACGGGAAACGGAGCGTTCACATGCGCACTCAGCCCCGTCGTGCCCTCCGCACGGCCCTCGCCGCCGCCCTGGTGGGCGCGTGCCCCCCCGGCGCGGGAACCCCCCCCACCCCAACCCCCTCCTCCCCCCACAACCCTCCCCCCACCCACAGAGTCCTTCTCG
>NZ_JBHTTU010000021.1:30888-33242 GCF_042794375.1 Kitasatospora sp. NPDC056531
AGGAAACCGGAGCGGCCACAGACGAACTCGGCCTCGTCGTACCCCTCCAACGTCCCTCGTCACCTCCCTGTTTTCCCTTCCCCTTGTGGTCTGGCCCACCTCGGCCGCCCAGGCCGCGCCCGCCGCCACGGCGTCCGTCCAGATCGAGGGCGTCGGCCTGGACGACTCGCACAAGAAGGACATCGCGATGCAGCTGGTGTCCAGCGCGGAGAACTCGTCGCTGGACTGGAAGGCCCAGTACGAGTACATCGAGGACATCGGTGACGGCCGCGGCTACACCGCCGGCATCATCGGCTTCTGTTCCGGGACCGGGGACATGCTGGATCTGGTGAAGCACTACACCGACCTCAAGCCCGGCAACGTCCTCGCCAAGTACCTGCCCGCGCTGAGGAAGGTCAACGGCAGTGCCTCGCACGCCGGCCTCGGCACCCCGTTCGTCAAGGACTGGGCCACCGCCGCCAAGGACCCCGCCTTCCAGCAGGCCCAGAACGACGAGCGCGACCGGGTGTACTTCAACCCCGCCGTCGGTCAGGCCAAGGCGGACGGGCTGCGTGCGCTCGGCCAGTTCGCCTACTACGACGCCGTCGTGATGCACGGCCCCGGAAGCGGCTCCGACAGTTTCGGCGGCATTCGCGCCGCGGCCATGAAGAAGGCCAGGACCCCCGCCCAGGGCGGCGACGAGGCCACCTACATCAAGGCCTTCCTGGAGGCCCGCAAGGTGGTCATGAAGAAGGAGGAGGCCCACTCCGACACCAGCCGGGTCGACACCGAGCAGACGGTCTTCCTCGACGCGGGGAACTTCGACCTCAACCCGCCGCTGCGCTGGAAGGTCTACGGCGACAGCTACTCGATCGCCAGTTGAGACCCCGGTGGGCCGGGGCGAATCCCCCCGGTCCGCCGCACCCTCACGGCAATTAATAAGTCCTCTGAATTATCAATACCCACCTCGAATTCGATCTTCGAAAGTGTGAAAGTCCTGTTCATCCCGTAACGAATCGAGCATGGGTATAACGAAGTTTCTTTCCCTTATTGACGCATTCGCCCGGTGGGGCTTGAATCCCTCCCCTGCCGCACTGTTCGCGGCGCAGTACAGGAGGCACCACCGATCATGATCAGACCCATGCGTCTCGCGGCCACCGGCACGGCCGCCGCGTCGCTCGCACTCACCCTCGCGGCCTGCGGTCAGACCGCGGCGCCCCAGACGCCGGCGGCCGGTGGGGGTGCCGAGGGCATCGGTCTGCTACTGCCGGAGAGCGCGTCCTCCACCCGCTACGACGCGTTCGACAAGCCGCTGATCGAGCAGACGGTGACCGGCCTCTGCACGAAGTGCACCGTCAGCTACGCCAACGCGGGCGGCGACGCGAACGCCCAGAAGAAGCAGTTCGACGACCTGCTCGCCAAGGGCGTGAAGGTCATCCTGCTCGACCCGGTCGACGCCAAGGTCACCGCTCCGTGGGTCGACGCCGCCAACGCCAAGGGCGTGAAGGTCGTCGCCTACGACCGGCTGGCCCAGGGCAAGGTCGCCGCGTACGTCTCCTTCGACAACCAGCACACCGGTCAGCTCCAGGGGCAGTCCCTGCTCGACGCGCTCGGCTCCAAGGCCTCCTCGGCCAACGTCGTGATGATCAACGGCGCCGACTCCGACCCCAACGCGGCGCAGTTCAAGGCGGGCGCGCACCAGGCGCTGGACGGCAAGGTCAAGATCGCCTACGAGCAGTCCGGCGAGTGGAAGCCGGAGGTGGCCACGGCGAAGATGAACGAGGCCATCCAGAGCCTCGGGAAGAACGGGATCCAGGGCGTCTACGCCGCGAACGACGGCATGGCCGCCGCCGTCATCGAGGCCCTGAAGGCCGCGGGCATCAAGAACGTGCCGGTGGGCGGCCAGGACGCCTCCATCGACGCGATCCGCCGGGTGCTCACGGGCGAGCAGGCGTTCACCATCTACAAGCCGTACAAGCCCGAGACGGACGCGGCGGGCAGCATCGCCGTCCAGCTGGCCGAGGGCCTGGACATCAGCACCACCGCGACCTCGGTCACCGACAGCGGCGCGCTGCACATCCCCTCGCTGCTGCTCACCCCGATCGTGGTGACCAAGGCGAAGGTGGAGACCACGGTCGTGGGCGGCGGGCTCTACAAGGCGTCCGACATCTGCACCCAGCCGTACGCGGACGCCTGCGCCGAGGCCGGAATCAGGTAGTCGGGGCCGTCAGGCGCGTGAGAGGGCGCGGCCACACCCGAACCCCCCGTGCGGGCGCGCCCCTCTTTGCCCGGGCTCCGACGGTCTCACCGTCGCCTCCGAAACCCCCACCCCACCTCTCTCCCCCCCCACCCCCATCTCCCCCCCCGGAAAACAA